>CAMQRG010000097.1 GCA_947036475.1 uncultured Clostridia bacterium | reverse complement strand
CACGTAAGGAGTCGTCGGCAGCGTCAGATGTGTATAAGAGACAGGTACAGCAGAAGGGCAGCAACTACAACAGCAAGCAGCGATAACACAATAGAAACCTGCGTTTTCTTTTTTTCTGTCATATCCCTCACCTACACCTTCTCTGTAATCTTTTCGCCGAACAGCCCCGTCGGACGGAACAGCAGCACAACAATCAGCAGTATAAACGTAAAAACGTCACTGAATTCAGAATATCCCGCCGCCTTGATAAACGTTTCGGAAAGCCCGATTAAAAAACCTCCGAGCACCGCGCCGGGAATCGAACCAATGCCGCCGAATACCGCCGCAATAAAGCATTTCAGCCCGGGCAGGGAGCCTGCCAGCGGGTAAACAGAAGGGCGCGGCGTAAAATACAAAATAGAGCCGACCGCCGCCAGAAAACAGCCGATGACGAATGTAAAGCTGATTATGCGGTTAATTTTAATACCCATCAGCTGGGAAGTTTCAAAGTCCTTGGAAACCGCGCGCATCGCCATACCGATTTTGGTATGATTGATGAGCTGCATCAGCAGAACTACGAAAACAATTGTCAGTATCGGTGTAATAAACGTCACCACAGAGGTGGAGATACTGCCGATGGTGATGGTTTTCGTCAGGAACGCGATAGAAGGGTAACCCTTCGGCAGCGCGGAAAACAGATATGTTGCAAGGTTTTGCAGCAGGTAAGAAACGCCAATGGCCGAAATCATGATTGACATACGGGGCGCGCTGCGCAGGGGCTTATACGCCGCCTTTTCTATCAGTACGCCGAGCGCGACTGTCGCTGCGAGCACAAGCACGATAGAAACATACCACGGCAGGGCAAAATCTACCATTGCGAAAATCATGAAATAAGCCGCCATCATGAAAATATCACCATGGGCGAAGTTAATCAGCCGCAGGATACCGTAAACCATCGTATAGCCAATCGCAATCAGAGCGTAAATTCCACCGATGGAAACGCCCGCAAGGCAGTATTGCAAAAACGATGTTGAAGTCATGGAAGGTACCTCCCTGTAAAGGATAAAGAGTATAAAGACCTTGGGGTGTTGCCCCAACCCCCACAAGGGGTATTTCTCCGCTCCGCTTCGGTCGTCGCTGAACGAGCGTCCCCCGAACGCTCAGCGACCCTTGACCCATCTTTCCGATAAGGAGCAAAAACTGAAAGTATGCCTGAACTTCCGCAGAAAGTTTATTCAACAGATACCGGAAAGACGTCCGGACACGCGGAGCATAGCTTTGCGGCAGTTCTGGCGCAAAGTACCGATGGGTTTGCAGGGTATGGTCTTAAAAGGAGTGCGGGGACAAAAATCCCCGCGTCAGACTGTCAAAAAACCCACTTTAGTATCGCGGAAGGGTTCGGGAAACGAAGCGTTTCCCGACTGGAATCCGCAGGACAGGCTTCGCTTGTCCGAGGAAAAGGGCGAGTTTCAAGGCTTTCTGCGTTTTTTCAGAAAGCTGATGGAATGAATCCCTTTATTCCGACAGTCCCTCAAAAAAGGCTTGAAGGCGTAGCCTGAGCCTTTTTTGACACGCTGGCGGGGACAGAAGTCCCCGCGTTTTTTTGATTACTCAGCAGACTGTGTTTTCAGGAACTCGAACTTGCCGTCCTTCACCTGCTTGATGTACGCAATGTTTTTCTTCGCGTCACCGTTTTCATCGAAAGAGATAGAGCCTGTAACGCCATCAAACGCAACGTTTACCAGCGCGTCACGTACAGAAACGCTTGTCAGTTCGCCTTCTGTGCCGTCCAGTGCCTGCAGTGCGTTGTACATTGCCATATATGCATCATAGCCCAGCGCGGATACTGCCGCAACGCCGTCTGTACCGCCGTTCAGCGTCAGGTTCTGAGGGTCGCTGTTCAGGTATTCCTTGAAGCCTGTTACAAATTCCTTCGCGATGGGGTTCGCTTCGTCATTCTCGTCAAAGAATGTAGAGAACGCAACGCCTTCTGCCGCGTCGCCCGCAGCCTTGATGATGGATTCGTTTTCCCATGTATCACTTGCGATAATCTGCGCTGTAATGCCGTTTGCTTTCGCCTGAGGCAGAATCAGCGTAGCCGTAGCGATAGAAGAAGGAATAAATACGCAGTCAGGGTTTGCTGTTTTTACAGATGTCAGAATCGCATTGAAATCGGATTCATTCGTCTGGTATGTTTCATCTGCAACAATCGTGCCGCCCATGCCTTCAAACGCCTGTTTGAAGAATGCCGCAAGACCTGTGGAATAGTCATCACCGTTCTGGCTGATCAAAGCTGCTGTCTGGTAGCCCTGGTCAATCGCATAAGATGCCATTACCGTACCCTGGAAGGGGTCAAGGAAACATGTGCGGAAATAGAAATCATTGCCCAGTGTTACCTGAGGGTTTGTGCAGGAGCAGCCGATAGCCGGAACAGCCGCGTCCGCGAATGTCTGACCCGCGGCAATCGCAACGCCGGAGCCGTAAGAACCAATAACGCCCACAACGCCGGAGCTGATGAGGGACTGTGCCGCTGTAACAGCCGCTGTCTTGTCGGACTGGTTATCTACTTCTACCAGCTTAATGTTATACGTTGTACCATTGATGTCAACCGTAGGCGCAACCTGATTTGCGTAACGGATGCCCAGAACTTCCTGCATGCCGCCGCCGCCGTTTTCGCCCGTTGTAGGCTCAAATACGCCAATGCTGATTGTGTCGCCGGAAATCGCAGTACCCGCTGCCGCGCCGCCTTCGTTGCCTGCTCCGCCCTGTGCGTCATTGCCGCCGCAGGCTGCAAGGGAAAGCGTCATAACAGAGGCCAAAGCCAATGCAAATACTTTCTTCATATCCATAAAACCTCCCAAAAAAGTCCTCCCGGAACAGCATCTTATCCGGAAAAGCGATGTCGTTGTATAAAGCGCGGTGCCTCGCTCAAATGTCCATTCTGAGCAGACAGATGCTTTCCGCCGCTGGTATGAATATACCATAATTTCGCCCGATGCGCAATACGCGAAGCGGCTGTTTTTCTCAATTTGATGTGGAAAAAGCAGATTGTTTGACGAAAAATACAGTTTTCCGCCTGCCACAGCCTATCTGCACAATATTTCGGAATCCCAATAAAAAACAGACATCAGCTGTGGGCGTTGACGTAAGAAACCCAAAAGGAACAATATGTTTTCTTAAGTCAAGCCGCCTCATAACAGCTAACGTCTGATATCCTTTTTCTCTGTTACGCCGCAGTACCATCGTTGTCCTGCTCAAAGTAATCCGATATGCCGCAGTAGATTGCCCACGCCAGTTTATCCTGGTAGCTTTCATCATTCAGCAGAGCTTCCTCCTCCCTGTTGGAAAGGAACCCACATTCCACAATCGCCGCAGGGAGCTCTGTTTTCCGCAGTATGTAGTAATCGGCATTTTCCTTTGCCTGCCGGCTGTTTCCGCCGTCCAGCCGTTCCCGCAGGCTTTCCTGCAAACACTCCGCCAGCTGTTTCGCCGCATCGCTGTTTTTATGGTAAAATACCTGTGCGCCTTTGGCCCTCGCAGATGGAAACGCGTTCTGATGTATGCTTACCAGAATATCCGCCCCGCTCTCGTTGGCAATCCTTTTACGCTCCGCCATATCCTCCCGCTTGCCGCCGCCCAGTGCTTCATCGGTATCCCGCGTCAGATACACTGTCGCACCGGACTGCTCCAGATAGCCCTGCAATTTCTCAACGACTGCCAGATTCAGCGTTTTTTCGTCCGCATAATTCGTGCTGCCGGTTTTGCCCGGGTCCCAGCCGCCATGCCCTGCGTCCAGTATCACAATTTTCCGTTCCACAGGCAGCATGGCAGGTTCCGCGTGCCGCCCCGCTGCCGTCCAAAGGCACAGGCATATGGCGCAAAAGCAGCCTGCACAGCACAGCCAATCCCTTTTTGCAAATAGTCCTTTCATGGTTTTCCCGCCTTTTTCATTTTTTCTATATGTATGAAACAAGTGTGGAAACCTTGCCAAAAAACGCTCTGCGCAATTCGTTTCTGCGCAAACAAAAAGCAGGGGCAGCAATGCAGTCCCTGCATACAGACGTTGCAACGTATTAGCGTCATCGGCGTTTGGCTTAAGAAATCAACTATTCTTAAGCCAATCCGCCTCCAAGTCATATTTTCTATTAAAGTTTGGAAAGCGCGTCTTCCGCATCTCCTTCTTCTTCTTCCTGGAATCTGCTTTCCTGCAATTCGTTCCAGATGTCGTTTACACTCTCCACGCTGTCGAAGTAAACCTGTGCAATAGAGTTTGTCGGAATCTGCAATTCTTCCGCATATTTATTGATTTTATCCCATTCCGCACGCTCGTAGCTCAATACAAGGTCGCAAAGCATGCCGCACTTGCCCTCGTGCTTCACCAGAGCCTCTTTGATAACTTCGTTTACGGGAATCTGTTCCATGATTTCCTCCATGGTCGCATCTACCATCAGCTCCATAGCGGAAAGCATGCCCATCAGGTACGCTTCAGATTTTGTAATAGGCATATCCTTTGCATAGCCCATCAAATCGGAACAGAACATCGCGCGCATCAGGGAAATCTTGAGCACATCTTCCGAGCTGCCCTCGTTTTCACTGTTGAAGCTCAGCAGGTATACCCATTTTTTCAGCTGTTCAATACCCAGCACGACAATCGCCTGCTGTACAGAAGCTGTTTTATGCCGCAGTGCGAAGTGTACGGAGTTTACAATACGCAGCAGTTCGTAAGTCAGGGAAACGTCTCTTTCGATGATCTGTTCAATTTCATCTACATCAGGAATATCGCGCGTTACCGCAATCAGAAGCTGGAAGAAGTTGCTTTGCAGATAATGCACCTTATTTGCCTTCACAACAGACGCTTCCGCGATATACGGTCCTTCAAACATATCGAAATTGAATTTCTTCGCGAACTCATAAAGTTCCTTGGAGTCAATATTTGTTGCAACACATTTCTTGCCAAAGCCCTTTGCCATACGCAGTGTATTGTCCACAGAGTTCGGCTCAACCACTTTTACATTGATTTTAATATAGTCCGTATATTCCATGAAGCCGAAATACCGCGGCAGGAACTGGAAATCATTGATAGCGATTTTGTAACCTGCTTCTTTGTATTTCTGCACCATTTTCTGTGCAAACGGATGCACAATAACGTTGTCCTCAATCTGGATAACCAGTTCGTCTGCTTTGAACATCTTCGGCATATTCTTAAACAGAAGGTTGGGCGTAAACGTCATAAAATTGAGCGTGGAACGGTCAATGCGATCATTATTCTGCGTCAGAAACGTAGAAATAGTCTCCGCTGCGCTGTAATCGCTGTTTTGATTATACATCTCGTTTTCCACATTAAACACCAGCTCATTGCCCACCAGCTTGTTGTCTGCCGTTTTAATGGGCTGTTTTACTACATACTTATGCATAAAAAACACCTCTCCCTAACTTTGGAAACTGCAGCGAACCGCTTTCCCAATGCTTAATCCTGCTGCTCGTAATGCAGCAGATGATCCATAACTGATACCAGGTGCCCGATTTCCGGCTTTGTCAGCTGTTCGTCCGCACCAACTTCCTTCCCTTTCAGCTCCATTTCAGGCGTAATCAGGGAGGAGAAGATGATAACAGGTATATTCTTCAATCGGGAATTGCTCTTTACCAGCTTTGTCAGCCTGTGCCCGTCCATCTCCGGCATTTCAATGTCGGTGATAAGCAGGGCAACTTCCTTGCTAATATCCTCGGCGCGCTCGGCAATCTTGGAAAGGTAATCCCATGCTTCCTGCCCATTATCAAATTTTTCAATATTCACATAGCCCGCCTTCACAAGAGCCTCGCGAATGATTTTGGCAAGCAGAATGGAATCCTCCGCCAAAACGATAGGGCTGCTGTTTCTGCTGCGGGGACCGAGTTTTTCGATTTCGGAGATCTGGATAGAAGTTTCCGGCGCAATCTCCGCTACGATTTTCTCGAAATCCAGTATTGTTACCAGCTCCCCGCCGCACTGCGCAATGCCCGTTGCAATGCCCTCATCGCCGCCGGCAACCGTCTTATCCGGTTTGGAAATATCCTTCCAGGAAAGGCGGCTGATGCCAACGACCGTATGCACGCGGAATGCGACATGCAGGTTATTGAAATTCGTAATAATAAAAAGATCCTTTTCGCTTTTTTCGAGATGTTCATCTGTCACATAATACGGCAGGTCAACCACAGTAATCAGCACATCTCTGGGTTTGAAAATACCTTCTACCGCCGGATGCACATGAGGCATGGGTTTCACCGGTTCCGAACGAATGATTTCCTTTACCTTGGCAACGTTAATGCCGTAAAGAATATTATCAATCGTAAATTGCATGATTTCTATTTCATTGGTTCCCGTTTCGAGCAGAATGCCGTTATTTTCCACCTTTTTTTTCATTCCTGCAAAACCTCCTCATAATACACCAGCTTACAAATGAAAAACTTTAAGACCCTGGGGTTTTGCCCCAGACCCCGCCCGCTTTTTGAAAAAGCGGGGCAAAAACTTTTATTCCAGCCGCATTCCATGCGTCTGAAATGCCTCTGCCGGAAGCTGTTTCCCCTGCGCTTCCATGCATCAGAAAACAAATATTGGGGAATTTATGACTTTTCCCGCAAAAATTTTACATCTTGGATTCCGGATGGCCAAACGCCTTTACGGTAGCGATGCCCGTCGCCGCGTCAAAGTAGAGCGTGCGTGCATAGTTTGCGCCGCAGTCCTCTTTCAAAAGGCGTATACCCTCCCGTCGCAGAGCCTCTTTCACGCTTTTGATATTTCTTTCGCCGATATTCCCCCACTCCGCATTATTGAATGTTTCAAACATCTTCGCGCCGCCCGCAATTTTGCAGGTCATGCGGGATTTCACCGCGCCGAATGCCGTCATCTTCCGCACAGCTTCGCGCACGCCGCTATCCGCGAATTTATATACATTATTCATGTCAGCTCCCTGCGCGGCAGGCAGCATGATATGTACCATAGCCGCCAGCTTGATTACATTGTCATAAAGACAGATTCCGATGCAGGAGCCTAATGCGTATGTCACCAGGACCCCCGGCGCCCTGCACATCTTCATATCGGCAATGCCGACAACGTACTGCTTATTGTTCAATTTGCAACACCCAGTTTCTTCATAATATATACCAAAGATTCTACGTCGGGAAGCATCAGCAGACGGCTGTATACTTCTTCATCATCACATTTGAACGTGCCGTTTATCGTCATCAGTTTATCCATTGTATAGCCGTACATCGTCATCGGTACATTCATGATGCCGCCCAGCATATTCATGGAAATAGAGGGCACAGAAAGCTGCATTTTGATTCCAGTCAAATCGGACATGGCATTTACATAAGAAGATATAATAATATTGCCAACCTCTGTCATCGCGGAGATATCCAGACTGTCGATTTCCTGGAAATCATTGATTTTCTTTTGCAGCAGCGTTTCCAGAACGATATTGATAAACTCCATATTTTGCAGGAAGAGCATAATACCGTTGACCTCGCCGCTGATTTCTGTCAAAACACCCACGACGATTTTCTCCGGGCCGCCCAGTTCCTCAATTGCCTTATCAAAGCCTACCAGCTTTACTTCAGGCAGAGTCATTTCTATTTTCCGTCCCAGTACGGCGGAAAGCGCAGTGGCGGCATTACCAGTGCCAA
>CAMQRG010000096.1 GCA_947036475.1 uncultured Clostridia bacterium | reverse complement strand
ACACGTAAGGAGTCGTCGGCAGCGTCAGATGTGTATAAGAGACAGATCTACGCCTGTAAACGGATGCTTGATATAGCCGAATGCTTTACGGTATTCCTCCAGCGTCAGCACGTCCGTATAAGGGTTCACGCCGCTGCCGTCCAGCACATCCATATCAAACAGATGGTTGCCCACCTCGTCAGAAGGATAACTCAGCATCAGCACGACCTTTTTCGCGCCCTTCGCAATCCCCCGCAGGCAGATGGCAAAACGGTTCCGGCTGAGGATGGGAAACACTACGCCGACAGTGCCGCCGCCCAGCTTTGCTTTTACGTCTGCGGCAATATCCTCGGTAGAAGCATAGTTCCCGTCCGCCCGGGCAACAACAGCCTCTGTCACACAAATTACGTCCTTTTCACGCAGCTGAAAGCCATCCTGCTCTGCCGCTGCCAGAACGGAATCCGCAACAATCTTTACAATATCGTCCCCTTCCCGAATGATGGGCGCCTTAATTCCTCTGGAAATCGTTCCTGCCATATGCATAACCTCCTAAATTCGGAGCCTTTTCGCAATGCGCCAGCCGGCCCCTTCTGAGACCCTGCCGCCGCATGCGGCTCCTGTAAATTGAATTACCAACCGTTATTTTAGCAGGAAAACCATGTTTTTGTCAACAAACACAGGAAAAAACATTGCCCCAAAACGCATTTCTTCTGCCTGAGGCATACTGCAAAAAAATGCTTGCAATTCCGCCATTTTTGTGGTATTGTATTCCAAGCGTCGGTTTTTGTCCGGCGCAGTCAGATTCCTTGTTCTCCCTGCCGGAAGGCAAAGGGGAGAGCCATAAGTCCAAAAGGAGGTGTAACCCACATGAACAAGTACGAATTGGCACTGGTTTTGAATCCTAATCTGGATGATGAAGGCAAAACAGCAGAAGTGGCAAAAATTCAGGCTACTCTGGAAAGATTCGGCGCAAAAATCGAGAAAGTTGACGACTGGGGCAAGAGAAAGCTTGCATACGAAATCCAGAAGGTAAACGAAGGCTTTTACAGCTTCACAACATTCGAGGCGCCCGCTGCCGCACCTGCTGAAATCGAAGCCCGTATGCGTATTATGGAAAACGTTCTGCGTTATCTCATTATCCGCAAAGACGCATAAGGAGGCGGCAGCATGAACAAAGTGATTTTGATGGGACGGCTGACGCGCGACCCGGAGGTACGTTATTCCCAGGGGAGCGAGCCGCTTGCCGTAGCCAGATACACTTTAGCGGTCAACCGCCGTTTTAAGCGTCAGGGCGATCAGGATGCTGATTTTATCGGATGTGTTGCATTCGGTAAAACCGGCGAATTTGCTGAGAGATATTTCAAAAAAGGCCAGATGGTCGGCGTAGTCGGCCGTTTGCAGGTTCGCAGCTGGGACGATAACGAGGGTAAGAAACGCTGGTCGACAGATGTTGTCGTAGAAGAACAGTATTTCGCGGAAAGCCGTTCCTCTTTCGAGAGCCACAGGGATTCCGCACCTGCCCCCAGAGCCGCAGCGCAGCCCGCGCCCCCGTCCGATGGATTTTACCCCATCGACGAAAGTATCGAGGACGACGATCTGCCTTTCTAAAATAACCGGAAAAGGAGGATTCAGACATGATTCAGAAAAAACGTGGCCGCAGGAAAAAACGCGTTTGCCAGTGTTGTGCAGATAAAGTAACAACAATTGATTACAAGGACGTAAGCAAGCTGAGAAGATATGTTTCCGAACGGGGAAAAATTCTTCCCAGAAGAATTACGGGCAACTGCGCAAAGCACCAGAGGGCTTTGACAACAGCCATCAAGAGAGCAAGACACGTATCCCTGATGCCTTATACACAGGATTAAGCAAAGCAAAAGACCCAGTTAAGGCGGCTTGACTTAAGAAAACAAATTTTTCTTTTGGTTTGGTTTCTTAAGTCAAACGCTGACGGCTGTTGCCATAAGAAAATTTCCTTTGAAATTTTCTTATGGCAACGCCCATTGTACCGGGTCTTTTTTTTCTGCTTTTCAAAGGGACTGCTCCCGCCGCCTTTCCAGCAGCCTGTCCTTACATTTTTCCAGCTCCACCACAGGCAGAGGGACAAACGCCAGCCCTGCCACAATCAACCACTGCACTGTGGACAGCGGGCAGACCTTGAACACTGCCGCCAACGGCGCAAGCATGATAACGCCTGCCTGCAGCACCACACCCGCCAAAAACGCCCCCACCAAAAACGGGTTGCCTAAAACGGAAATATGGAACAGAGAGTGTTCCGTCCGCATATTAAACGCATGCACCAGCTGTGAAAGCGAAAGCACCGCAAACGCCATTGTCCGCCCTACTGCGTAGCCCTGACCATGGTCAAAATAAACATGCCCGATACCGAACGCAAGCAGCGCAAGCATACCAATCATCATACCCTCCACTACAATCCGGCTCCCCATACCGCCGCCAAACAGCGTTGTTTCCTGTTTTCGGGGCGGACGCTCCATTACGTCCTTTTCCGCAGGGTCCAGCCCAAGCGCAATTGCCGGAAGGGAATCCGTTACAAGGTTCACCCACAGAAGCTGTATCGGCAGGAGGGGCGTCGCCCAGCCGAAGCACATTGCCGCAAATATGGTAATAATTTCCCCGATATTACTGGAAAGAAGGAAATGCACTGCCTTGCGGATATTATCATAAATACTGCGCCCTTCGCGCACCGCCTCCACAATCGTGGCAAAGTTATCGTCTGTCAGTATCATATCCGCCGCACCTTTTGCAACCTCTGTTCCATTTTTGCCCATGGCGCAGCCAATGTCTGCCGCTTTCAGCGCCGGCGCGTCGTTCACGCCGTCCCCCGTCATGGCGACGATATGCCCGCCATTTTGAAACGCCTTCACAATACGTACTTTATGCTCCGGAGCAACTCTCGCAAACACAGTACACCGTTCCGCCGCCTGCCCCAGTTCTTCATCTGTCAGCCTGTCCAGTTCCTGCCCTGTGATACAGCGGTCGCCCTTTTGGAATATCCCCAGACGCGCGGCAATCGCCTGTGCTGTCAGCGCATGGTCGCCCGTAATCATCACAGGACGTATCCCCGCCTTTTTGCAGACGCTGACTGCCTCCGCCGCTTCTTCCCTCGGCGGGTCTATCATACCCGCCATGCCTGCAAATACTAAATCGTTTTCCAAATATTCCGGCGAAAGATTTTTCGGTTCCTCGTCCCATTCGCGGAATGCCGCCGCAACGACACGCAGAGCATTCGCCGCCATTTCGCCGTTCAGCATACGGACGCTGCTTTTGCGCCCGCCCGTAAAAGGCGCCTGACCGGAACCGTCCAGACAGTGGCTGCATTTTTCCAGCAAAATATCCGGCGCGCCCTTCGTCACAGAAAGCCATTTCCCTTCGGCAGTTTTATGCAGTGTCGTCATCAGCTTTCGTTCCGAAGAAAACGGGATTTCTCCTTTTCGGGGCATTTCCCGCCGCAGTTCCGCAAGGGAAAGCCCTGCTTCCTCCGCTGCCTCTGCCAACGCTTTTTCTGTCGGCTCGCCAAGGATTCGTCTGCCTTCTTTCTTCGCATCGTTGCAGAGCGCGAAAAGCATCATAATGAATTTCCGTTTTTCCGGGTCGCGCTCCAGCGGACGCCCAAGCCCTGCCGTTTTTACGACTTTCATGCGGTTCTGCGTCAGCGTCCCCGTTTTATCAGAACAGATAACCTCTGCACCGCCCAGCGTTTCCACAGCAGGCAGACGGCGGATAATGGTATTCCTTTGTGACATTCTCTGCATACCGATTGCAAGAACGATGGTAACAATGGCGGGCAGACCTTCCGGAATTGCCGCCACAGCAAGACTGACGGAAGTCATAAACATCGCAAACGGTTCCTGATGACGCAGGAGCCCCATTGCGAATATCACGCCGCAGACTGCCAGCGCGCCGATGCCCAGTGTTTTCCCTGTTTCACCCAGCTTTTTCTGCAAAGGCGTTTCGCTGTCCTCCTGTTCTGCAAGGAGCGCAGCAATCCGCCCGATTTCCGTATCCATTCCTGTTGCCATAACGATAGCTTTGCCTGAGCCGGAAAGAAGATAACTGCCTGAAAGCACCATATTTTTCCTGTCGCCAAGCGGGGTTTCCTCAGGCAGCAATCCCTTTTCTTCTTTCTCCGATGCAATGGATTCTCCTGTAATCGCACTTTCCTCTGTTTTCATACCATGGTTTTCCAAAATACGCCCGTCCGCGCAGATAAAATCCCCCGCATGCAGAAGAAGAATATCCCCCTGCACAACATCCTCCGCGGGAATTTCCTTTTCCTGCCCGCCGCGCAATACGCACGCTTTTGGCGCGGATAATTCTTTCAGCGCCTCTAATGCCTTCTCCGCCCTGCTTTCCTGTATCACCCCGAGCAGGCTGTTCAAAACGACAATGCCAATGATAATTGCCGAATCCACAAAATCATTTTCGCCATTCCAATAGGATACCGCAAACGAAACCGCCGCCGCCCCCAGCAGGAGCAGTACCATAAAATCGTTGAACTGTGCCAGAAAGCGGCTCAAAAAACCTCCCTTCCCGCTTTCCTGCTCCAGCCGGTTCTTCCCATGCTCCGCAAGGCGTTTCGCCGCCTCTTCCGGGGAAAGGCCATCATTCAGGCTTGTCCGCAGGGCTTTCCCCACTTCAGAAAGGCTCATATGCCACCATTTCATACTTCCTCACCCATTCCTCTGCCGTATTTTTCAGACGTCCAGTCCGCCAGACGCCTCAGGTTTGTCCTTCTTTTTCATATCTATGAGGACACTCCCCAAAAAAGACCTCACGCATAGGATAACAGCAGGAGGTGTTTCCCTATGTTCTTTTCCGTACTGCTTGCGCTGTCGCTCAGCGTGGACGCTCTTGGCATCGGGCTTGCCTATGGTTTGCGGCGCATTTCGTTCCCACCGCTTTCAAGGCTTTTGCTGGCGGCAGAAACTTTTTTCATGATGGAAGGATTTTTGCTGCTGGGCGGGCTGCTGTCACAATTTGTGCCGCAGGGGCTGGCAGAACGGGCGGGGCAGGGTTTCCTGCTTTTGTTCGGGATATGGCTTTGTTTGCAGGGATTTGGGCAAAAAAAAGAAGCGGATTCTCCGCTTGCCGCCGTTCACGCACCTTCGCGTTGTGATAAAAACGAATCCTCCGTATTAGAGCCGGCAGAAACCGTCCTGCTTGGGTTTATTCTTTCTATTGACTCCTTTGCCATCGGGCTGAGCGCGGCAGTTTCCGGTATGGCTGTGAACTTTCTGCCGCTGTTTGCCGCATTGTTCCAGACAGCGTTCCTTTCCATCGGGGCATACATGGGCGCAAAACTTACGCGGCTCTCCAACACAAGGGAAAACCTCTGGTCGCTGCTTTCCGGCGGGATACTCATTTGTATCGCACTCCTGCAATAAAAACATAAAACTGGCGCGCCTCGAGGCAGCTCCCGTAAAGAAACTGACACCCGTTGGAAAGAAGTTGCTTTTCAGCGGGTATTTCTTTATAATAAGCTTACAGACAAATCGGGATTTGCAGATGATTTTCTTGAACTTTCCTTATTTTTCAAGGCTTTTAGAGCCTTACATAGTGAAATGATTTCTATTTTCCCTTGTTTTTGCCCTTATGGGCAGTTTACAAGGGAAAGTTTTTCTGAATGTATCTAATCGTTGCCTGCCACTTTATCCAAGAGCCTTGCGGAAGTCCGCTTTGCCTCTCTTGTAGCATGGGCATATACATTCATCGTGGTACTCACGTCAGAGTGTCCCAAGAGTTCTTGCACGTCCTTCGGTGCTGCGCCGTTTGACAGCAGATTGCTTGTATAAGTATGGCGGAGCTGGTGGAAATGAAAACCCTCAAACCTGTCCAGTTTCTTTGCCAGTGTCCGGCAGACGATACTCAATGTACTCGGCGTTTCAAGGCAGCCGTCCGGTCTTAAACATACAAATGAGATTTCGTTGTAATCCGCCGGAATGTCCTGCGTGTTCTCCAAGCTGTAATACTCATAGTAAACCCTGTTTTTATCCTGTACTTCCTTGTAGTAGTTGCGGTGGTACAGTTCCCCGTACTGCATCTGATTTTTAAGCTGTTCTTTCCTTGCTTTTTTCAGTATGGCGGTAAGCGTGTCTCCAAAATCAACCGTCCGCACTTTCTTACGTTTTGTCGGTCCGATAATCGTTTTGTGCTTTGCGCCGTCATAGCGGACACTCCGTTTTACCGTAAGATACTGTTCTTCAAGATTGATGTCCTGCTAGGTCAGCCCGCATACCTCGCCAATCCTAAGACCTGCATAGTAAGCTATCTGTATCGGCAGAACCGCTGAAACATTTTTCTTTTTAAGATAAGCGATAAGTTTCTCATAGTCATCATGGGAAATAGGCTGCGTGCCTGTCTGTCCCATATCTTCCTCTGAAAACAGATCCACTTCCTCTGCTTTTCGTTTCAGCTTGATGTACTGCATTGGATTGAACGTAATCAGTTGTTTTGGGAATACCGCAAAACGGAACGACTGCTGTAAAACCGCTGAGAAAGAGTGGATATAGTCTTTGCTCAATCCTTTTTTGACTTTTCCGTCTGGATAAGTCCCTCCGAAAGTAAGCAGGTCAAGGAATGTCTGCAAATGCTCCGCTGTTACGGTTTTTAATCTACGGTCAGCAACAGGGTGTTTCTTAATGCACCGTATCGCACCGAGATAATTTTCCACCGTACCGTTGCTAAGCGTGCCGACCTTTAATTCTTCCTCCGCCCAAATATCAAGCAGTTCTCCAAGCGTGATGTTGTCAGCTTTTGCAATGAATTTCTTTTCCTCATAGTCCTCCATTGCCTGACGCAACAGCTTTTCCGTCTCGCTCTTGCTTTCCGTTCCCGTAAATTCTTTCTGTACCAAGTTTCCGCTTGCGTCCTCCACATAGAAGCGGTAGTACCATTTCTTTCCTTTTTTCCTTACAGAACCTTTTGCCATAATAATCTGTTCTCCTTTCGATAACAGGCAATCGGAACTGATGAAATGCTTTCTGCGTGTAAGTATATCATAACTCCGGTTGTCTGACTATACCGATTCGGATTCTTCCCCCGATACCATAGAAAGAAGATTTGCAAGCCTTACGGTGGCTGTTTCAGGATTTTTGGAATAGATCCTCACAATATCGCCCATATCATTAAACATGTTTACGGTGTGGGTGATTTCCCGAAGGAACATAATCTCGTTATATTCCTTATTCGATTCAAACCCCATTGTCCGGGCGAGTGCGGCATTTTCCGCATTGTCCTTGAAATTCTTACAGGCAAACCGGAAAGAATCCACGAACAGTTCATACTCCCTCAACATCAGCAGCAGTAAATCCTTTGTAAAGTCCGACTCTGCCTGTTCCATGTCAAACGGCAGCTTTGCGAGAATGGAGGACATCACATCACGAATGAATAATTCCCTTTTATCCGTAATGTTTGTTTCGTATTCTTCTGTTTCCCCTTTTAACCACTCCACAGATACATGAAGTGCTTCTGACAGACCTTCCAAGACCAGCTTCTTTGTGTTGTCGATTGTCCCTGCCTCGTAGCGCACGATTGTGGAAGTGGCTACCCCCATCTTCTCTGCGACATAAGGCTGGTTCAATCCTAACTCAACCCTCCGCTGTTTTGCCCTGCTACCGATCAGCCTGCGCAATTCTTTATCTTTCATGTTGATACGCCTCCTTTGTCGGTATGTTCATACTATACCACACAAAAAGAAATAATCTGTCTCTTATACACATCTGACGCTGCCGACGACTCCTTACGTGT
>CAMQRG010000095.1 GCA_947036475.1 uncultured Clostridia bacterium | reverse complement strand
AGATAGCGTAGCGTCTCGTGGGCTCGGAGATGTGTATAAGAGACAGAACTGGAAGCCCTTGAGGAAGAAATGAAAAAGATTGCAAAGGAAGATATTGCAATCGAGCGCTTTGAACTGCCCCGCGCAGAGGCAATCAAATACATGGAGGAACGTCAGGAGCCTTATAAAGTGGAACTGATTCAGGATTTGCCGGAAGATGCGGTTATTTCCTTCTATAAACAGGGCGATTTTGCAGACCTCTGCGCAGGCCCACACCTGATGAGCACGAAGCCTGTGAAAGCTATCAAGCTGACTTCCGTTGCAGGCGCGTACTGGCGCGGCAATGAGAAAAACAAAATGCTTTCCCGTATATATGGTACAGCTTATCCGAAGGCGTCCGAGCTGGAAGCATACCTGACGATGATGGAAGAGGCGAAAAAGCGCGACCATAGAAAACTGGGTAAGGAATTGAGACTGTTTGCTCTGCTGGATGAAGGCCCCGGTTTCCCGTTCTTCCTGCCGAAAGGTATGACGCTGAAAAATACTCTGCTGGAATATTGGAGAGAAATTCATAAAGAGGCTGGTTATGTGGAGGTTTCCACGCCTATTATCCTCAACCGCGATCTGTGGTACAGAAGCGGCCACTGGGATCATTATAAAGACAATATGTATACAACAGTAATCGACGAGGAGGATTATGCGGTAAAACCCATGAACTGCCCCGGCGGCATGCTGATTTACAAGCAGGATATGCATTCCTACCGTGACCTGCCTATCCGTATGGGCGAAATCGGCTTGGTTCACAGGCATGAAAAAAGCGGCGCGCTGCACGGCCTGATGCGTGTACGCTGCTTCAATCAGGACGATGCGCATATCTTTATGACAGAAGAACAGATTAAAGATGAAATCAGCGGCGTTATCCGCCTGATTGACGGCGTTTATAAGCAGTTTGGTTTCAAATACCATATTGAGCTTTCCACAAGACCGGAGAACAGCATGGGTTCCGACGAGGCCTGGGAGATTGCAACAAACGGCCTGCGTGATGCTTTGGACGAAAACAAAATTCAGTATACAGTCAATGAAGGTGACGGCGCGTTCTATGGTCCCAAAATTGACTTCCATCTGGAGGACTCCATTGGCAGAACGTGGCAGTGCGGTACAATTCAGCTGGATATGCAGATGCCGGAACGTTTTGAACTGGAATATACGGCGGCTGACGGCAGCAAGAAGCGTCCCGTTATGATTCACCGCGTATGCTTCGGCTCTATTGAACGTTTCATTGGTATCCTGATTGAGCATTTTGCGGGCCAGTTCCCAACATGGCTTGCGCCTGTACAGGTAAAGGTACTGCCGATTTCCGAAAAATTTGCGGATTACGCAAAGAGCGTGGAAACAGCTCTGGATAAGGCTGGTATTCGCGTAGAAACGGATAACCGTGCGGAAAAGATTGGCTACAAAATCAGAGAGGCAAGAAATGAGAGAGTGCCTTATATTATCGTTGTAGGCGAAAAGGATCAGGAGGCGAAAAAGGTTTCCCTGCGCTCCAGAAAGAATGGCGAGGAAGGTCAGTTCGACCTTGCTGACGTAATTGCAAGGCTTCAGGAAGAAATCAAAACAAAAGCATTGGATTAAGATGACATATTCAATCCCCCCATATGGAAGTATGGGGGGATTTTTGTGCAGCAGATACTGTTTTACAGCAGTCCGCAGGTTTTCAAAGCTGCTTCAATATCCGCAATCAAATCTTCAGCCGCCTCCAGACCGACGCTGAACCGGAAAAAGCCTTCCCGGAAAATTTCAGGGTAATGGGGCAGTTTATCGCTGTTTTTGTCATAGTAAACAATCAGGCTTTCTACATCGCCTAATGATACGGCATGTGTAATCAGGGTAAGCGCGTCTAAAAATTGCTGGTGCTGTTTTTCGGTGCCTTTAATGTCAAAGGCAATCATGCCGGAATAACCGCCATGCAGAAGGGCTTTTGCGCGTTCATGTTGGGGATGGCTGGCAAGCCCGGGATACCAGATAAAACGGACAGCGGGGCAGTTTGCCAGAAATTTTGCAACTTCCAATGCCACTTCGCTGTGCTGTTTCATACGGAGGGGAAGTGTCACCAGCCCGCGGGCAACAAGCCATGCGTTGAAGGGGCTTAAAATGCCGCCAAAATTCACCATCGCGATTTCCTTTACCTGTGCAAGCAGTTCTTTTTTGCCCAGAATGCAGCCGCCAAGGGAATCGCCATGCCCGTTAATATATTTGGTCATGCTGTGGATTTCCAAATCCGCGCCAAGTTTCAGCGGAAACAGACTGACGGGCCCTGCAAATGTTGCGTCAACGGAAAGCAGGGCGTTGGAGGCGTGCGCGATTTTGGAAATGGCCTCAATATCGCTGATGCCTGTGGTCGGATTGCCCGGTGTTTCTACATGGACAAGACGTGTATTCGGACGCATTGCGGCGCGGACGGCTTCGGTGTCTGTTGTATCCACAAATGTTACCTCAATATTGTATTTTTCGGGCAGATATTTGCGGAACAGCAGGTTTGTTGCACTGTAGCAAACTTCGGAAACGACTGCATGGTCGCCGCTGTTCAGAAACGGGATAAATACACCTGCCAGAGCCGCTACACCGCTGGCAAATACGGCGCAGTCCTCCGCGCCTGTCAGCGCGCAGAGCTTATCCTGCAATACCATTTGGTTAATATTGCGGTTACGGGCATAGATGTTGCTTTCCGTCCCGCTCCAATCAACGGGCGTACCGTCTGTGGGGATGCGGTAGTTGGAAGTCATGTAAATCGGCTGATTGACTGCGCCAAAAGTATCATCTTTTCTGGTGCCGCCATGTACGGCTACGGTATGGATATCTGCTTGTTTTTTCATTGTAATCCTCCTTTAATTTGTATGGGTTTTCTTCGATGACTTAAACATAACACAGAGCAAACAATATGTAAAACAGATGTTTTTAATTAAATCAATCGAAAAAACAGATTGATTTTGCGAGGAAAATCCTGTACGATAAAGAAAAAGGGGTGGACACGAATGGAAATACGGAATCTAAATACATTTTTGAAGGTAGCTGCTCTGCGGAACTTTACGCAGGCAAGCAGGGAGCTGGGCTATTCCCAGTCAAATGTCAGCACGCAGATTCAGCAGCTGGAACGGGAGGTTGGAGTACCGCTGTTCAACCGCATTGGCCGGAGTGTTTCCCTGACGCAGTACGGAGAGGAACTTCTGCCGTATGCACAGCAGATTGTATCTACATCGGTACAGATGGAAAATTTCATGAAATCGGAACAGGCACTTGGCGGGGTGGTCAGAATTGGGATTGTGGAATCGCTGTTCGCGTTTTTGCCGGAAGAATTGTTCCTGTATTACCATGAGAGGTTTCCGCGTGTGGAAATAGAGTTGACCGTAGACGCGACGGAAACGTTAAAAGAGGACCTGCGGAAAGGGCGGCTGGATGCTGCCTGTCTGATTGACTGCCCGCTTTACGAAACGGAGTGGCGGAAGTGGCACAGCGTAGATGTGCCAATAATGATTGCGGCAAGTCCCTGCCATTCGCTTGCGGGGCGAAAGGCAGTAAGCCCTGAGGATTTGGAAGGTCAGGAATTTGTGCTGATGGAGGATTCTGCGCCATATAACCAAAGGTTCCGGGAATTTCTTGCCCGGCATAACGTTGCTGTCCGCCCGTTTTTGAAGCTGCAAAGCGCGGAAAAGGCGTGCAGACTGGTGGAAAAGGGAAACTGCCTGTCATTCCTGCCGATATATACAGTAAAGCGGGCAGCAGAAAGTGGAAAAATACGGATTTTGCAGATATTGGAGGAGGAGCAGACACAGTCCGTCCAGATTATACTGCATAAAAGCCATGTGGTGACGCCGCAGCTCAGGGGCTTTATGGAGGAACTTCGGAAAATTCTGGAAAAGGCAATGAACAGATGAAATGGGGGGATATTGTATCTGGGGATGGGAAAACGCCGGCGTTTCCATCGTTTACTGGCAATCGGCCGGAATGAAAAGTGTTTTTTGCCCAAAAACGGAAAAAACAGTTGACGCGGAGTGAAAAAGATGGTATACTGCTACGGTAAACAAAGAAGAAGTTCCGCTTCTCACCTTACGGCCCGGAGCTGGTAAGGTCAATACAGCAATAAGACAGAGGTGTACTCTGTTTTTCTGTGTGCGGCGGATTTCTTCCGGCGCTTTCTTTTTATTTCAGAGGGGGCGTTCTGTGGCAATTATTTTGGGGAGGTGCTTGACATTACTGATTTAATGATCAATGAGCAAATCAGGGACAAAGAAATTAGACTTATCGATGAAAATGGCGAACAGCTGGGCATTGTTTCTTCGAGGGACGCGCAGAAAATCGCGGACGAAAAGAAACTCGACCTTGTGAAGATCGCGCCGACAGCGAAGCCGCCTGTATGCCGTATTATGGATTACGGCAAATACAAATTCGATCAGGCGAAAAAGGAAAAAGAAGCCAGAAAGAAACAGAAAACCGTCGATGTGAAGGAACTGCGGTTGTCCCCGAGTATTGATACGCATGATGTTCAGGTGAAGGTCAAAAAAGCCAATGAATTTTTGAAGGACGGCGACAAAGTAAAGGTCAGCATTCGTTTCAGAGGGCGCGAAATTGGCCATTCTAAAGCAGGAATGGCGATTTTGGAGGATTTTGCCAAGCAGACAGAGGAATTTGGCGTGATTGACAAACAGCCCAAAATGGAGGGCAGGAGTCTTGTCATGTTCCTTGCTCCGAAGAATTAAACCGCAGGACGGAAAGAACTATCGGAATAGGCAGTGCGCGTTTGCGTACCGTAGGACATTTTTAGGAGGATAAGGTTATGCCTAAGTTGAAAACGAAAAAAGCAGCAGCGAAGAGATTCAAAATCACTGCGACAGGTCAGTTGAAAAGACAGAAATCCAATACACAGCATATTCTTGGCAAGAAGTCCAGAAAGAGAAAAAGAAACCTCAGACACGCTACAACTGTGGATAAGACAGTTCTGAACAGTGTAAAGAAACGCCTGCTGCCTTACGCATAAGGGCTGACGGACAACATTTGGGATACTATTTTTAGGAGGACTTATCATGGCAAGAGTAAAGGGCGCATTGAACGCGAGAAAAAGACATAAAAAGGTATTGAAGCTGGCAAGAGGCTACCGCGGCGCAAGAAGCAAACAGTACAGAGTTGCGAAGCAGTCCGTAATGAAGGCAATGGCGTTTGCGTTTGCTGGCAGAAAGCAGACAAAGAGAGAGTACAGAAGCCTGTGGATTACAAGAATCAATGCGGCTGCAAGACTGAACAACATTTCTTACAGCAAGCTGATTCATGGCCTGAAACTGGCTGATGTCAATATCAACAGAAAGATGCTGGCAGCAGCGAAGAGATTCAAAATCACTGCGACAGGTCAGTTGAAAAGACAGAAATCCAATACACAGCATATTCTTGGCAAGAAGTCCAGAAAGAGAAAAAGAAACCTCAGACACGCTACAACTGTGGATAAGACAGTTCTGAACAGTGTAAAGAAACGCCTGCTGCCTTACGCATAAGGGCTGACGGACAACATTTGGGATACTATTTTTAGGAGGACTTATCATGGCAAGAGTAAAGGGCGCATTGAACGCGAGAAAAAGACATAAAAAGGTATTGAAGCTGGCAAGAGGCTACCGCGGCGCAAGAAGCAAACAGTACAGAGTTGCGAAGCAGTCCGTAATGAAGGCAATGGCGTTTGCGTTTGCTGGCAGAAAGCAGACAAAGAGAGAGTACAGAAGCCTGTGGATTACAAGAATCAATGCGGCTGCAAGACTGAACAACATTTCTTACAGCAAGCTGATTCATGGCCTGAAACTGGCTGATGTCAATATCAACAGAAAGATGCTGGCAGAACTGGCAGTTTCTGACCCTGCGGCTTTTACAGCACTGGCTGACACCGCAAAAGCAAAACTGTAAGATACGAAAATATGAAAGGGCTTTCTGAAAGGAAAGCCTTTTTCTGTGCATATAAGACAGACAGGAGGGAAGGAATGGAAACAGTATTTGTCAATGCGTTTGGCTTTCTTTTTATGATACTTTTGGGGTTTACGCTGAAACGAATCGGCTTATTTTCGGTAGAAGACAGCGGGCTTCTGAGCAAGCTGGTGCTGAAGATTACGCTGCCGATGGCGATTATACATAATTTCCGTTCACTGGAGTTGTCTCCGTCCTTTCTGGTGGCAATCGGGCTGGGGTTTGCAGTCAATTTTGCGGCGATTGGGGTCGTCCTGCTTGTGACGAGGCGGCAGCCTGCGCCGAAACGGGCGTTTTACATCATCAACACGGCGGGCTATAATATCGGGCTCTGCACACTGCCGTATATGTCCAGCTTTTTTGCGGCGGAGGCGATTGCCCTGCTCTGTATGTTTGATGTCGGCAATGCAATCATGTGCTTTGGAGGGACGTTTACCATTGCCATGACGGTGGCGAAAGGCAGGGGCGGCGTGGACAGGCGGGAAATACTGAAAACGCTGTTTTCGTCCATGCCGTTTGTGACATATCTGGTGATGATACTGCTCTGCGCCACACATATCCGCCTGCCGGAGCCGGTTTATACAGTGGCGGGCATGATCGGGCAGGCGAATGCTTTCCTTGCAATGCTTCTGATTGGCATACTTTTTGAGCCGAAAATCAACAGGAGCGAATTGAAGGATATGGCAGGCGTTTTTACACTCCGAATGGTCACGGGGATTGCGTTTTCTCTGCTGATTTACAATTTCCTTCCCGTCCCGCTGATGTACCGGCAGATATTGTCCATTATCGTATTTTCGCCTATTTTGAGCGTTGCGCCGATTTATACGGAACGCTGCGGCTATAACCGTTCTGTGGCGGCGGTGCTGAATTCGTTGATGCTGCCGTTCAGCATGGTGGTAATGACAATATTGCTGCTTTTACTTCGAATTTTCTGAGGAAAATCAGTGGGGGAACGTACAGTCAGCGGAAAGATGCCGGCCTGCGATTTCAAAGAAACGTCTTTCAGCTAAGGAACTCCATTTTTGCGTATGGCGGAGGAGCTGCACCTGCATTTGTATGTTGCAACCCTCCACGGTGAATGTACGGATTTTGTTTTCCCGTAGGGCGATGGTGAGGCAGTAATCCGGAAGAACTGAAATCCCCATGCCTTTCGCTGCAAAATCTATGATATAGGAAGTAATGCCACATTCTATGCAGTAGTTTATGGGAACGGCGTGTTTTTCCATGAGTTTGTCAAAGGAATCCCGGTAGTTGCTGTTTTTTTCGGTCAAAAGGAAGATTTCTGTTTTCAGCTGTTCCGGTGAAACATTTTTTCCTGCAAAGGGATGTTCCGGTGCGCAGAAAAAGAAGATATGGGAATCGGCTGTGAATACATTTTCAAGTTCGGGACGAAAAACAGGGGAATCCAGCAGCAAAACTGCGTCCAAAAGCCCTTTTTCCAAAAGATTGAGCAGTTCCCGGTTTGTTCCAATCTTAACTTTTAACGTCACCGCAGGGCATTTCAGGAGAAATTCCTCCAAAATGGGCTTTGCTGTGGAATGAACAATAGATTCGATGATGCCGATTTGCAGTATGCCGGAAGGAGTTTCTGCATTGGAAATTGTTTCCAGTGCTTCTTCCTCCAATTTTGCAATACTGTTGGCATAGGCAAGGAACTGGCGGCCTTTTTCTGAAAGGAAAACTTTTTTGCCAATACGGTCGAACAAGCTGACACCAAGCTCGTCCTCCAAAAGCTGTATCTGTGTGGTGATGGTGGACTGGGCATAGCCAAGCGTTTCCGCTGCTTTTGAAAAATTCTCAAATTCTGCAACCTTTATAAAAGATTTAATATTGCGAAGTTCCATAA
>CAMQRG010000094.1 GCA_947036475.1 uncultured Clostridia bacterium | reverse complement strand
CTGAAACAGGAAGATTTCCGCTACCGCTGGACAGACGGTGATTCCATCTATTTTTACATAGATTCTCCGGCAAAATTAGATTACAGTGAAAAACGGCCGGCAAAAGGCGGCTTGAATTAAGAAAACAAATTTTCTTTTGGCAACGCCCATAATTGCCGGAAATTGAGTTTTTGGGAGAAAGCCTGCGCTTGAAAGAAGGCGCGGAATAACCCGCAATTGGGGCGGCGGAAACGAGGTAAAAAAATCTTTGCAAATTTCCGCGACAGATTGACAAAAAAGTGTTGACAAATTTAACCGGATATGGCATAATATCATTCGTATTCGGTTTCTGAATCAGTAGCTCAGCTGGATAGAGCAACGGCCTTCTAAGCCGTGGGTCGGGGGTTCGAATCCCTCCTGGTTCGTTTTCTGCGGGTGTAGTTCAATGGTAGAACGTCAGCCTTCCAAGCTGAACACGTGAGTTCGATTCTCATCACCCGCTTTTTTGCTGCGAATCAGTAGCTCAGCTGGATAGAGCAACGGCCTTCTAAGCCGTGGGTCGGGGGTTCGAATCCCTCCTGGTTCGGACAAGCAGGGAAAACACTGTATTATCAGGTTTTCCCGTTTTTTATTTGGAAATTTGCTTTTCCTCTTAAAAGGATTGACTTTTCGCAGGGAGGGCACTAAAATATGTCTAGATTATGCGGATATGGCGAAACTGGCAGACGCGCTGGATTTAGGTTCCAGTGGGGCAACCCGTGCAGGTTCAAGTCCTGTTATCCGCAGAGGAAAAGCCCCTAATAGGTGGGCTTTTTTGTTTATGGATACAGGTTTTCATTTGGGATACCGAAAAGGAGAGTTGCGGCAGATGGAAGAACGATTGCAGAAATTTTTGGCGGAGGCGGGCGTCGCGTCCCGACGCAAAGCGGAGGAACTGATTGCGGCGGGAAAGGTGCAGGTAAATGGAAAAACGGTAACGGAACTGGGAACGAAAATCGACCCGCAGAAAGACGAGGTTGTTTATGCGGGGAAAAAAATTGACGGACAGAGGGAAAAACTTGTATATATCATGCTGCATAAACCGGAAGGTTATGTGACGACGGCAAAGGAACAGTTTGGACGCCCGGCTGTGCTGGATTTGGTGAAGGGCGTGGAGGAGCGTATCTTTCCGGTAGGGCGGCTGGATTACGAAACCTCCGGTCTGCTGCTTTTGACGAATGACGGGGAACTGACATATAAGCTGACCCACCCGAAACATGACGTCGAAAAGACATATATTGCAAGGCTCTACGGTACGCCGGACGACGGAGCGCTGCAAAAATTCCGGCGCGGCGTGATTGTGGACGGCAGACAGACGAAACCTGCAAAGATACGCATATTGGAAAAAGGCGACCGCATCTGTACGGCAGAAATCACCATACATGAGGGGCGCAACAGGCAGGTGCGCAAAATGTGCGAAGCAATCCGGCACCCTGTGGCGCAGCTGAAGCGCGTGGCAACAGGGGAACTGCGGCTGGGAGAACTGCCGAAAGGAAAATTCCGCCATCTGACAGCGGCGGAAGTGAAATATTTGAAAAGCCTGTAAGGAGGGAAAGCTATGCTTGATGATGTGTTTGATGTTGTGGAAACTGCGGTCGATGTGGGCGAGGCCGTCCTGCATACACTGAAAAAAAGGAAAGAGAAAAAGGAACAGCAGGAGGCGGAGGACGAAGCGCAGAGGAAGGCTGACAGGGAGCGTCCGCTGTGACACGGAAGGAGAGCTGACATGAGCCATTTGATATACCTTGCATCGGACTGCCCGCTGGAGAAGGTTGAAAATGCGCATTACCAGACGAAGCTGCTTTCTGTGAATGAAGCAGAGTCGGCAGGAATACGTCTGCCGGATTGGCTGGACGGCGTAGACAGGGACAAGCCCGACACAGTCCTTTGGCAGGATAAAGACCCGTTTGAGGAATGGCAGCGGGAAGAAAACGGCGGGGACGGATACGACGATGATTATTCGATTTTGAAGCTGTCCGACAGCGTTTGGGAAATAAAAACAGAAAAGAAATATCAGGCAGAGGTGGCGTGGGGCAGATATTCCGAGGGACGTGCGCGGAATATCATCGCGTATATCCAAAAGCATCTGGAACAGGCGGAAGAACTGGAAATCTGGAGCCTGTGGCTGGGGGACGGCTGCGGGCGGCCAAGGGTTCGCAAGGAACAGATTGCATTGGACGCGCTGACTCCGGAGCGGCTGGAAAAGCTGGCGGCTGCACCGCTTTTCGAAAAAGGCAGTACGGAGTACCGAATAGAAGGGCTTCCGTCAGATATTCTGCAGGAACTGGGGGACTGCGAAGGAGCGCAGTACTGCTTGGTGGTGGCAAAGGAATAAGCCGGAAAAGATGCGCCTTGAGGCTTGCGATAATCCGGTGGAAACAGGTTTTTACGCCTTGCAACGCCCTGTGGGATAACGTATAATAGGGGAAAGACCGAAACGAGGAAGGAACGGATTTATGGAAAAAAAGACAAGGTTTTACCTCATCCGCCACGGGGAAACGGATTGGAATAAAGGCGGGAAATATCAGGGCTGGACGGATATTGAACTGAATGATGCAGGCAGGGAGCAGGCAAGGCTTTTGGGACTGCGGTTCCGGCATATGCCGCTGGACGCCGTTTACGTTTCTCCGCTGAAGCGCGCCATTGCGACGGCAGAGCCGCTGGCAAGGGCCAAGGGCCTTACGCCTATCGTGGACGAGCATTTTAAGGAAATCAATTTCGGGGAATGGGAAGGTTTTACCATTGCCCAGCTTTCTGAAAAATACGGGAAAGCCTATACGGATTTTTTCGATGACCCGTTTTCTTACCCCATGCCGGGGGAAGGCTCCTTCCAGAATGTGATTCGGCGTACCGTACCGGGGTTTGAAGCGTTGGAGCAGAAACATAAGGGACAGAATGTGGCGATTGTTTCGCATGGCGGTCTGCTGCGGGTGCTGTTGGTTGCTTTGCTCGGCATGGACATTCATTTTTACCGTAAGACATGGATGACAAATACCTCCATTACCATGCTGGATATTGCGGAGGACGGGCGGCGGCTCCTGATGACGTTGAACGACAAGGCGCATTTGGAGCTGTCAGAGCTTTTTGGAACGGGAGAATGATATGGGCAGAAAGACGAAAATACTCGTAGTCGGCGGCGGCGCGGCAGGGCTCATGGCGGCAGGGCGCGCGGCGGAACGCGGGCATGAGGTGCATTTATACGAAAAAAACAACAGGCTGGGAAAAAAGCTGCTGATAACGGGGAAGGGACGCTGCAATGTCACGAACGACTGTGATGTGGATACCCTTCTGGAAAATATCCCGGGCAATCCGTATTTTCTTTACAGCGCGTTTTACCGGCTGGACAGCTATGGTTTGCAGGCTTTTTTTGAGGGGCTGGGGCTGCCGCTGAAGGTGGAACGCGGGCGGCGCGTGTTTCCGGTTTCCGACCGTTCGCTGGACGTTGTGCTTGCGTTGGAAAAATACCTGAAAAAAGGCGGCGTGTGGCTGCATCTGGAGAGTCCTGTGGAAAGCATACTGACGGAAAATGGCAGGGCGTGCGGCGTGCGGTTGAAAAACGGACGAGAAGAACGTGCGGACGGTGTAATTGTTGCGACGGGAGGGCTTTCCTATCCCGCGACGGGCTCCACTGGCGACGGGTACCGTTTCGCAAAGGCAGCAGGACATTCGGTCATAAAGCAGAAGCCCTCCCTTGTGCCGCTGAAAACGGCGGAGGAATGGTGCGCCCGTCTGATGGGGCTGAGTCTGCGGAATGTTTCTGTCAGGCTGCTGAACGGCAGGGGTAAAAAGATATATGAGGAATTTGGCGAAATGCTGTTCACGCATTATGGCGTTTCCGGCCCTGTGATACTGAGCGCAAGCCGTTGCCTGCTGGCTTCCGGAGAGGAGAACTGCCGCCTTTTGATTGACTTAAAACCGGCAATGGACGAAAAAAAGCTGGACGCAAGGCTCCTGCGGGATTTTGGGAAATACGCCAATCGGGATTTTACAAATGCGCTGGAAGATTTGCTGCCGAAAAAACTGATACCTGTTATGGTGGAGCTTTCCGAGATTGACCCGGCGAAAAAGGTCAACAATGTGACAAAAGAGGAACGGAAACGGCTCTGCGGGCTGTTGAAGGCTTTGCCGCTGACTGTGACGGGAACAATGGGGTATCCGGAGGCTGTCATTACCTGCGGCGGGGTCTGCGTGGACGAAATTGACCCTTCTACGATGGAAAGCAAATTTGTGGAAAACCTGCATTTTGCGGGCGAAGTGCTGGACGTAGATGGATATACAGGCGGTTTTAATTTGCAGATTGCGTTTTCCACAGGCTACGCTGCGGGGGACTGTATCTGCGGAGCGGAATGAGGAGGAACGGAAATGGAACGGTTTGCCATAGCGATAGACGGGCCTGCGGGGTCGGGGAAAAGCACAGCGGCGAAGGAAGTGGCCAAACGGCTGGGCATGGTTTACGTGGATACTGGGGCAATGTACCGGACGGTTGCGCTGGCGTGCATGAGGACGGGTGTTTCTGTATCAGATGAAGCGGCGGCGCTGTCTGTTTTGAATGGAATTGATATGCGAATTGAGCCGGGACAGGGCGGCCAGCGCATTTTTTTAGACGAAAAAGATGTGACTGCGGAAATCCGCACGCCGGAAATCGGAAAGGGTGCATCAGATGTTGCCGCGTTCCGGAAGGTGCGGGAGCGGCTGGTAGAGATACAGCAGGAACTGGCGCGGAAATATTCCGTCGTAATGGATGGGCGGGATATCGGCACTGTTGTTCTGCCAGATGCGGAACTGAAAATTTATCTGGACGCAGGCGTTGAGGAACGGGCAAGACGGCGGCAGGGTGAACTGCTTGAGCAGGGAAAAACAGAGGAACTCTCTGAGGTGATGGAAAAAATACGCCAGCGTGACGAAGCGGACAAAAACCGCGAACACAGTCCTCTGCGTATGGCGAAGGACGCGATATTGCTGGATTCCACAGGAATGAGCGCGGAGGAAGTTGTGCAGGCGATTCTGGCAGAGGCGGAAAAGTTGAGGTGAGAGAGATGTGGGTGTATTATTTTGTACGGACGCTGGTGCGCATCTATTATAAAATCATGTTCAAGATGGAATTTATTGGTATGGAGAACGTGCCGAAGGAGGGTGCGGCGGTGCTTTGCTGCAACCATATCAGCAACTATGACCCGCTGACGATGGCGGCGTTTCTGGACAGGCTGCCCCGTTTTATTGCAAAAAAGGAATTATTCCAGAACAGGCTGTTTGCGAAATTATTGTATGCGCTGAAAGCCTTTCCGGTAGACAGGGAGGCGGCGATGGATATGAAATCCTTCAAAACGGCGGTAAAAACATTGAAGGAGGGGGAAATGCTGGGGATTTTCGCGGAAGGGACGCGTGTGAAGGAAGGCGAGGAAAAGGCTGCGAAAGCGGGCGTTGCGATGTTCGCGCTGAAAGGCAATGCGCCGGTGATTCCCATTGCCATCAGCGGAAAATATAAATTCAGGGGGAAAATTACGGTCTGTTTTGGGGAACCGATGTGGCTGGAAGAATACCGCGATATCCGCGTGACGACGGATAAGCTGGAAGAAATTACCGGAAAGATTATGGCAAAAGTCAACGAGATGAAGGTGAAGGAATGAGCAGGGTACAGGTGGCGGAATCGGCGGGGTTCTGCTTTGGCGTGAAGCGGGCGATAGACATGGCCTATGCGGAGCTGGCAAAGGGGCGGGAAAAGCCGCTTTACAGCTATGGCCCGCTGATACATAACAAGGAAGTAACGGGCGATTTGGAGAAAAAGGGGCTGCGGATTATCGAAAGCCCTGAAGAAATAGAGGAAGGCACAGTTGTAATCCGTTCGCATGGCGTTGGGCGGACGATTTATGAGCAGCTGCAGGAAAGAGGCGCAGAGCTTGTGGACGGCACATGTCCTTTTGTACAGAAAATACATAATATTGTGTGTGAGGAATGGGAGCAGGGCAAAGCGATTATCATAGTAGGGGACAAAACACACCCTGAGGTCATCGGAATCAACGGCTGGTGCGGAAACAGTGCGGTGATACTTGGCAGCCCGCAGGGGGCGGAAACGGCGGAACTTTCCGATGGGACGGATTATGCCCTTGTGGTACAGACAACGTTCCGGCAGAGCAGGCTGAATGAGATGCTGAAAATTTTGGAAAAACGCGCAATCTATCCAAAAGTATACCAGACGATCTGTTCCGCAACGGAAAAACGGCAGGCCGAAGCTGTCATTTTATCCAAAAATGTGGACAAAATGATTGTTATAGGCGACAAAAATAGTTCAAATACACAAAAACTGGTGGAAATATGTGCAAAAAATTGCAGGAATACCTTTCATATTGAAACAAATTGCGATTTGCTGTTGAATCTTTTTACAAACGGTGATAGAATAGGAATAACTGCAGGTGCGTCTACACCGCCTGCAATAATTAAGGAGGTAGTTGTTACTATGAGCGAAGCATTTGACAATGCAGTACAAAATTTAGGAGGAAGTGAGGAAGCGACATTTGAACAGATGTTGGAAGAATCCCTCGTAACCCTGCACACAGGTGATGTTGTAAAAGGCACTGTGATTCAGGTTGTGAACGAGGAAGTTTCCGTAAACCTGGGCTTCAAATCTGATGGTATTATCCCCAGAGGCGAGTTCAGCAGAGATGTCACAGTAGTTCCCAGCAAGACAGTTCAGCCTGGCGATGAGATCGAAGTATTCGTTGTTCGCGTGAACGATGGCGACGGAAATGTACTCCTGTCCAGAAAGCGTATCGAAGAACAGAAGGGCATGGAGGAAATTGAAGCAGCCTTTAACGATAAAACGGTTGTGACAGGCACTGTCACAGACGTTGTAAAGGGCGGCCTGATCGCAATGGTGAACGGCGTGAGAGTATTTATTCCGTCTTCCCAGGTTTCCAATAGATTTATCGAAGACCTGAGCGTGTTCAAGGGTCAGGATCTGGAATTCAACATCATTGAGATGGACAGGGTAAAACGCCGCATTATCGGCGGGAGAAAGGCTCTTGTGGAACAGGAGATTGCAGCGAAGCGTGCAGCATTGTTTGAAACAATCGAAGCAGGCTCCAAGATCACTGGTACCGTAAGCAGACTGACAGATTTCGGTGCGTTTGTGGATTTGGGCGGTGTAGACGGTCTGATTCATATTTCCGAAATGAGCTGGGGCAGAATTTCCAATCCCAGAGAGGTTCTGAAAGAAGGTCAGGCGGTAGAAGTTTTCGTTCTGGACGTAGACAAGGAAAAAGGCAAAATCAGCCTTTCCCTGAAAGATGCGAACATGAACCCCTGGAAACTGGCTGTGGACAAATATGCAGTTGGTTCCATCGTGGAAGGCAAGGTTGTGCGTATGGTGCCTTTTGGCGCGTTCGTAGAACTGGAGCCCGGCGTAGATGGTCTGGTTCATATTTCCCAGATTGCGAACAAGCACGTTGTGAAGCCTGAAGATGAACTGAAGGTTGGCGAAATCATCAATGTGAAGGTTCTGGAAGTAAATTCCGAGCAGAAGAAAATCAGCCTTTCCAAGAGACAGGCTGATGCACCTGCAGAGGCTCCCGCAGAAGAAGCCGCTCCTGTTGAGGAGTAAGCCTCTCTGACGGGAAGATAAGCCTCTGGCAAGAGGGTAAATTTGCATAAAAAAGATTCCCGTTATGGTTTTTTAGCCGTAGCGGGTCTTTTTTGTGCAATTTTTATGCAGAATATAGAAATTTTTTATTAAGAATGAAAATGAATATGCAAAAGGCAGAAAAAGACCTGTTTTCCCTGAATTTATAGCTTTTCTGGCTTTTTCTATCT
>CAMQRG010000093.1 GCA_947036475.1 uncultured Clostridia bacterium | reverse complement strand
GACTTAAGAAACCAAGCAAAAAGAAAAATTTGTTTTCTTAAGTCAAGCCGCCTTAGCAAGCCGCCTTTATTCCAGCCTTCCTATAAAATTGTATCCTCTGCCTATTCCTTCTCCGCAATCCTTTTCTGCACGTCCGCCCATGCTTCGCTGTCGAACTCCCTGTCCTTATAATAAAACTTCCTGTCCGCCTCCGTAATTTCCCGTATAACCTTGCAGGGATTCCCTCCGGCAATGCACCAGTCCGGAATATCCTTTGTCACGACGCTGCCCGCGCCAATGACCACATTATCCCCAATCCGCACGCCCGGGCAGATAACGGTATTCCCGCCAATCCAGACATTATCCCCGATATTGATTTCGATACCATATTCATACATGGTATTCCTCGTGGCGGGATGTATCGGGTGGCCTGCCGTATAAATCGCCACATTCGGGGCCATCTGGCAGTTATCGCCAATCCGCACTTTTGCCACGTCCAGAATCGTACAATTGTAATTTGCGAAAAAGTTTTTGCCGACCTCAATATTAAAGCCGTAATCGCAGTAAAACGGCGGGTTTACCCAGGCACCGTCGGATTTTCCAAACAGTTCCTTAACAATGCCCGCGATTTTATCAAAGTCCGCGCGGTCAGCAGTATTCAATGCCTGTGTCAGACGTCTTGCGTGTTTCTGCTGTTCCAGCACGCTGCCGTCTGACACATAGGCAAAGCCCGCGTCCCGCCGCTTAATATGGTCCATATCCCCGCCTCCTTTTTTAGTGAAAAAGATTATGGGGCTCTGCCCCAAACCCCGCCCGCTTTCTTTCACAGAAAGCGGGGCAAAGAACTTTTATGGCGGAAAACGATGTTTTCCGCACCAAAAGCTCTGGATATTTCTTGCTTCGGCTTCCGAAAAACGAAGTTTTTCGCAATAAAGTTTGGGGTCAAGCCCTTTTCAAAGGGCTTGCAGGGTTTGGGACAGCGTCCCAGGATTTTTATATATCCCGCAGTTCTTTGAAGCTGCCAAACAGCGTGCGGTAAAGCCCTTTGTAAAGCCCAAAATATTTCGCGTATTCGCCGTTTGCGCCCATGTCCGGCTGGGAAACGTCCTTCTTCCGCACCAGTTCCGCGCAGGCCGTTTCCAAATCACTGTAAATACCCGCGCCGACGCCTGCCAGTATCGCCGCGCCCAATGCGCCGCCCTGGTCGGACTGCACCGTACTCACCGGACAGCTATACATATCCGAAAGCATCTGCCGCCAGAACGGGCTCCTGCCGCCGCCGCCGCAAATCATCATATCCTCAATAGGCACGCCCATCTCGCGGAACACCTCCACACATTCCCACTGTGAAAACGAAATACCCTCCATCACAGCGCGTATCAAATGCGGCCTCTGGTGCATCGCGGAAAGCCCGAAAAACACGCCGCGGCAGTCCGGGTCAGGGTGCGGAGAACGTTCCCCCATCAGGTAAGGCAGGTACAGCAGCTTTTCCGCGCCAATCGGCACACCCGCCGCTTCTGCCGTCATAATTTCGTAAGGGTCAACACCCTTTTCCGCAGCCTCCGCCATTTCAGGCGTGCAAACATTATTCCGCAGCCATTGCAGGGAAAGCCCCGCCGCCTGCGTGCAGCTCATAACTGTCCATTTGCCCGGTACAGACGCGCAAAGCGTATGCACGCGCCCTTTCGGGTCAAGAGCCATTTTATCCGAAACCGCATAAACTACGGCCGATGTACCAATGGTCGTAAACGCCTTGCCCTGCGAAACAATGCCCGTACCCACTGCCGCCGCCGGGTTGTCGCCCGCGCCGCCGACCACAATGGTGCCTTCCGCAAGCCCTGTCAACGCCGCTGCTTCTTTATGCACTGTCCCCGTCACGTCCTGCGATTCGTACATCTTCCCCAGCAGGCTTTTCTCAATGCCGAGCCCTTCCAGTATTTCATCAGACCACGTGCGTTTTGCTACGTCCATCAGCTGCATACCGGAAGCGTCCGAAACCTCCGTAGCATATTCGCCCGTCAGTTTATAGCGGATATAATCTTTCGGCAGAAGGATGTGCGCACATTTCGCGTAAAGTTCGGGCTCATGCTTTTTGACCCAAAGTATTTTCGCCGCCGTAAAGCCTGTCACAGCAGGGTTTGCCGTAATCTGAATGATTTTTTCCGGCGTGAGCAGGTGGTTCATGTCCTCCACTTCTTCGCCCGTTCTCTGGTCACACCAGATAATCGAACGCCGCAGGACTTCGCCCTTTTCGTCCAGCATTACAAGCCCATGCATCTGTCCGGAAAGGCCGATCCCCTTAATATCCTCAGGGGAAACGCCGGACGCGTACAGCACCTGCCGCACGCCCTGCACCGCAGCCTGCCACCAGTCCTCCGGCTCCTGCTCCGCCCAGCCGTTCTGCTCCTGATACAACGGGTATTCAAATGTTTTTGCCGCAACGGGATTGGCGTTCCTGTCGAAAAGTACCGTTTTCGTACCGGAAGTACCAATGTCAATCCCCAGTAAATATTCCATAAATCCACCGCCTGTCTGCAAATTACAGTTTGATGACCGCCTTTACCACGTTTTCTTTATCGTTTATTGCTGCTTCAAACGCCGCCTGAATATCGTCAAATGCAAATTCATGTGTTGCCACTGTCGCAATATCCAGCCCATTGGCAACTGCCGCAATCGCCTTCGCATACAGGTTCCTGTAACGGAATACGGATTCAATGCGTGCTTCTTTCGCCATAATCTGCCCAAAGTTGAACGTAATTTCGGGATTTGCAGACATGCCAACCAGAACGATTGTGCCGCCCGTCTTTACCAGATAAGGTGTCTGCGCAATCGTCACAGGAGAGCCGGCCGTCTCAAATACTTTCGGGATGCCCGCGCCGTTCGTAAACGCCGCAACTTCCTTCAAAACGTCTTTATCCTTCGCATTAATAACGCGCGTTGCGCCCAGCTTCATCGCATAATCCAGACGTTTCTGTGCCATATCCACCACAGTAATATCCGTCGCACCGCAGGCTTTACATGCCAGCATCGTCATAAGGCCAATGCAGCCGGAGCCAAGAATAATAACCTGGTCGCCCATGCCGACAGCGCCCTGATGTGCCGCGTGCAGACCAACCGCAAACGGCTCAATCAGCGCGCCTTCCTTCGTCGTCATTTTTTCCGGCAGCTTAAAGCACATATTCGCCGGGAACGCAATATAATTTTCATAGCAGCCCTGTACAGGGGGTGTTGCAAGGAACTGCACGTCCGGGCAAAGGTTATACTTGCCGGATTTACAGAATTCGCACTGTCCGCAGGTAATGCCGGGTTCCAACGCAACCTTGTCGCCCACCGCAAGCGTTGTCACGCCCGGTCCGAGCTTCTCCACAACGCCGCCTGCTTCATGCCCCAGCATAAATTCGCCTTCAACCACGAAATCGCCGCATCTTCCATCATGGAAATAATGCACATCGGAGCCGCAGATACCCACATATTCCACGCGAATCAGCACTTCCCCCTCCTTCGGCTCCGGTACAGGAACCTCACGAATCTCCATTTTATTCAGTTCTGTCATGTATGCCGCTCTATTTTTCATTATTCTCTCCTCGCTTTCCTTTATTTGAATCGCCATCAGCAAATCTTACTTTCTATCATACCAGCCGTAATACTATTATGCAACAATTCTGTTTTTTTACCATGCAAAAACATATCATGCACAAATATGCCGCCCTGTTGCAAATCTAAAATCAATCGTTAAAAAAACGCGCCGCCCTCGAAAATCCGAACGCGGCGCTTTTGCACTGCAAAGCAAAATCACATTTCTTTACAATATGTAATTATTCTGTGATCTGACCTCTTTCTCTGTACATTTCAACGAATTCGGAAGCGTTGTCCTTTGTAATCAGAACTTCCGCGATATCCGTATCAATCTGTGTTTCTTCGCCTGTCAGCAGTTTATGAACTGTTTCCATGTTCAGCTCTGCAAGGTCAATAGCAGACTGCAGGCATGTAGCTGTCATCGTGCCTTCTTCGATCAGCAGAGCAGCTTCTGCCGTACCGTCAACGCCGTAGGACAGGATATCAGCATACTGAGGGTTGCCTTTTACAACTTCCAGCGCACCAGCAGCCATGTTGTCGTTCATGGAAACGATTGCATCGATGTCGCCGAATGCGATTGTCCAGTCTTCCATCAGCTTCATTGCTTCGTCCTTGTTCCAGTTTGCGAAGTCTTCGCCAAGGATTGTTACGTCAGGTCTTGCAGCGAAGAATACTTCCTGCCAAGCTTTCAGTCTTTCGTCTGCATGGAAGTTGCCGGAAGGTCCTTTCAGAACAACAACTTTGCCGTTTTCAGGAACCTGTGTCAGAGCAAGCTCTGCGTTAACCTGTGCCTGTTTGTAAGGGTCAGCGTCAACGGAAGATGCACCTTCGATGCCTTCAATTCTTGCGTTCGTTGTGATTGCAACAATGCCTTCTGCAACTACCTGCTCTACGTAAGGACGCTGTGCCTCACCATTGTTGGGCTGTACGATAATCGCATCGAAGCCGTTTGCAATTGCGTTTTCAATTGCCGCGTTTTCCTTCGCATCATCAGCCTGGCCGTCAAATACCTGCAATTCGATGTCGGGGTATTTTTCTGCTGCCGCAATCATTTCGTTTGCCAGCCATGCCGCAAAAGAGTCGGACTGTGCTCTGGCGATATACGCTACCTTATAGGTTTCGCCGCCTTCGCCGTCGCCGTTGTCCGCTGCGGGTGCATCGGAACCACTGTTGCCGCAGCCTGCCAGTGCTGTCACTGTCATAGCCATAGCCAATAATGCTGCAAGATACTTTTTCATTGTTACCTCTCCCTTTCTTTTTTAAGATTTTCACTTTTGTTTGCTTTATCTGAATTTGAAAAATCAAATAAAAGCCTTTGTTTCCGGGGGCTTTGCCCCCAGACCCCCACAAGGGTTTTCAACCCTTGACCCATTTTCCATCGCATTTCATGCGATGGGGAATTTCAGCAGCATGAAATCAGTTCGGAAAATGAAGTTTTCCAAAATAAAGTTTGGGCTCAAGCCCTTTGAAAAGGGCTTGCAGGGGTTCGGGGACAGCGTCCCCAAGGTCTTTCCGAGGTCTTATTAAGCCTTCTTCTGAAGAATAACCTTCGGCGCCTTTTTGTTCTTGAAACGGATATCGTACAGCACCGCCGCAACAATGATACCGCCCTTAACTACCTGCTGTACGTACGCGTCAACGCCCTGAAGGTTCATGATGTTGTTCAGACAGCCGATAATAAAGGAACCAATCAGTGTACCGGAAGTCGTGCCCACGCCGCCGGAGAAGCTCGTGCCGCCGACGATTGCCGCCGTCAGGCCTTCCATTTCATATCCCAGCGCGCCGTTCGGCAGACCCGCATTGACACGCGCCATAAACAGCACGCCCGCGATACCAACCAGAATACCGTTAATTAAAAACGCTTTGTATTTGCTCTTTACTACATTGATACCCGAAGCCACAGACGCTTCTTCATTACCGCCGATGGCGTAGAACGAACGTCCCAGCTTCGTATGATTCATAATATACCATATTACAACCGTTGCTGCAATCATAAATATGACCGGAATAGGAATCGGCCCGATACTGCCCTGTCCCAGCTTCGCATAATCGCCAATCTGGAGGATATTCTGACCCTTTGTATACAACAGGGCAAGACCCCTTGCCGCCATCTGCGTTGCCAGAGTCACGATAAAGGCCGGCATTGCAAAATTCGCCACAAACATCGCATTAATCATATTAAATGCCACCGATACGCCAATCGAAACCGCAACCGCCAGCAGCAGATTCCCTGTGCTCTTGTATACACTGACCGAAAGCACGCCTGCCAGCGCAAGCACCGCGCCGGAAGACAAATCCAGCAGCCCGCTGACAATCAGTACCATTTCGCCGTAAGCCAGTATTGTTGCAACGGAAAGCTGCACAGCGATATTGGTGATGTTCCGCGTGCTCAGGAACTTGTCGTTCATCAGCATGGAAATCAGAATCATAACCAGTAAAACGAAAAATATGGAATATTTGGACATTACCTGCCCGACTTTGCCGCTTTTCATTTAGATCTCCTCCTTTATAATGCTGTGTGTGCCCGTTGCATACATCATGATTGCTTCCTGCGAAAATTCATCTCTGTGCAGCTCGCCCGCAATATGACCTTCGCACATAACGTATATCCTGTCACACATACCAATCAGTTCGGGCAGTTCAGAGGAAACCATAACGACTGCCTTGCCTGCCTGTGCCACTTCCGTCATCAGTTTATATATTTCAAATTTCGCCCCGACGTCAATGCCGCGGGTCGGTTCGTCCAGAATCAATACCTCAGGGTCGCGCATCATCCATTTTGCCAGAAGCACTTTCTGCTGGTTGCCGCCGGAAAGGGACTGTATCGCCGTTTCCTGGGTAGGCGTTTTTACGCTCATCTTATCAAAATACATGCCGACAACCTCGGCCTCTTTTTTCGGGTGTGCCGTACCGCCGTAGAAAAATTTTTCCAGCGAAGAAAGGCTTGCGTTTTCGCGCACGCTCCGCATGGGGATAATGCCGTACCGCCTGCGGTCCTCCGAAAGCATGACCATACCATGCTTAATGCTGTCCGAAGCGCATTTCACCTTGATTTCCTCACCATGCACTTTTACCGTACCGCCGTTGATGGGGTCAAGCCCGAACAGGCAGCGCATAACCTCTGTACGCCCTGCGCCGACAAGCCCCGCGAATCCAACAATTTCGCCCTTATTCACATGGAAATTGACGTTTTCAAACAGCTGCCCGCTTTTAAGGTTTTCCACCTCGAGCAAAGGCTCGCCGATTTCAATATCTTCCTTCGGGTATACGTTTTCCATACGCCGTCCAACCATCAGAGCGATAACCTCATCAATATTGGTATCCGCCGCACGCATGCTCTTTACCACCGTACCATCGCGGAACACAGTAATATCGTCTGCAATACGAAATACTTCGTCCATTTTATGTGATATGTAGACAATCGCACAGCCCTTTGCCCGCAGAATCTCTATCTTTTTGAACAGCAATTCAACCTCTTTCTGCGTGATGGAAGAAGTCGGTTCGTCCATTACAATGATAGATGCATCGTTTGAAATCGCCTTCATAATTTCCAGCATCTGAATGTCAGACGTTGTCAGCATTTTCAGTTTATCCGTAGGCTTATAGGGCAGGTGTTCGTCCTGCAAAAGCCGAAGTGTCCTGCTCCGTACTTCTCCCCATTTGACCCTGCCAAACTTATCCACCGGCAACCGCCCCAGAAAAATATTTTCTTCCACAGACATCTCCGGCACATAATTCAGTTCCTGTGCAATCATTGCGATGCCCAATGACCTCGCCTTGATGGGGTCTTTAATCTTAACCGGTTCTTCATCAATAAAAATTTCGCCCGCGTCAGGCTTATAAATCCCATTGATAATCTTCATCAGGGTGGATTTCCCCGCACCATTCTCACCGCAAAGGGCGTGTACTGTCCCTTTCCTCACGCTAAAGTCGATTTTGTCCAATGCTTTTACGCCCGGGAAAGATTTTTCAATTTTTGAAACCCGTAGTTTAATTTCGTCCCCCATAGGTTCCTCCCTTCCGCAATACCGGCCGCCGCCTGCAGCTGCACTGCCTGTAATTTTTTGCGATACCGTCTTTTTCCTCAAAAGACTTTATCCCACTCATTATATACTCAAATACGCCAAAATGTCAAGAATGACTGCAAAAAATTCTAGTTATTTTGAATAAACTGTATTCCCTCCCGTACATCTTCAGCCGCATATTCTCTATAAAAAATGTAGAAATAAACACAAAATCCGTCAAATTTTTTTCAATCTTTTTCAACAAAAAAACGCACAGACCTTCTTTTGAAAATCTGTACGTTCCCGTTCAAATCAGATGATGCAGCTTTCAGTTTCTTTCCC
>CAMQRG010000092.1 GCA_947036475.1 uncultured Clostridia bacterium | reverse complement strand
TACGCAAAGGAAACGCAATATTCTGGTAAACTGTACGGGAGCGCAGCAGATTGAAATGCTGAAATATCATGCCGATTTTCCGGCGAACTTCCCGCAGCTTTTTTTCGTCCAGTCCAGTCAGTTCCACACCGTCTACGGTAACCCTCCCGGCCGTAGGCTTTTCCAGCAGGTTGATACACCGGACCAGCGTAGATTTCCCTGCGCCAGAAAACCCGATAATACCAAAAATCTCTCCTTCCTGAATATCCAGTGTCACATTCTGTACCGCAGGAATTTCTTTCCCTCCGCTGTGGAAGATTTTACTCACCTTCTCTAACTTTATCATTACAGTTTCTCCTTTCGGCATAAAAAAAACTCCCGTCCTAAATATGATTAGGACGAAAGCATAGCTTCGTGGTACCACCTAACTTTATCCGTCCCTCGCGGAACAGACCTCTGAAAGTACGCCCATGCGGGTTATACTCCGACGCTATAACGGGCGTTCCCGTTATGACCTAACCGCATTGGCTCAGCCATACAACTCCGGGGCCATCTTCGCAAGCGTATCCCTGTTTCCTTCCCACCCGCCGGAAACTCTCTGTGAGGGCGTTCGCATGTTACTCTCCCCATCTGTGTCTTTTTCTTTTGGAAATTGAGTTTATTTTAATGCCCTTTCGCATTTTTGTCAATCCCTATTTTTATTTTTTCTAAATTTTTCTCACTCACGTTCCAGAATTCGGAATGAAAAATCATTGTTCTGCCCTTCAAATGTGAAGCTGTTCCGCAGTCCCTCCGTTGCAATCACTTCATCGTTCGTAATAAAAATGACTTCAAAATCATTATGCTCCTGCCAGAAAGCAGCCGCATCGTCCAGCCCCATTACGAACAAAGCCGTAGAAAGCGCATCTGCCCTTGTGGCGTTTTCGCAGACAATAGCAACCGCTAGCAGTTCATTTTCCGCGGGATAGCCTGTTGCCGGGTCAATGATGTGATGGTATCGTTTCCCATCTTCCTCAAAATACCGCTGATAGCCGCCAGAGGTCACAACCGCGCAGTCATTGAATTCCAGCATGCCTACATAATCTTTGGCGTCCAAAGGGTTGCCGACTGCCGCTTTCCATGCGGAACCGTCAGGCTTCTGCCCGATACCCATAAGATTCCCGCCCAGCGAGAAATAGCCGGAGGTAATGCCTTCGGCGCGCAGCAGTTCCGCTACTTTATCCGCTGCGTAGCCCTTTGCAATGCCGCCCAAATCCACCGCCATGCCTTCATTTTGCAGGAAAGCCGTTCCATTTTCCTCGTCCAACAGGATATCTTCTGTATCCGACAGCGGCAGAAGCCTGTCAATTTCTTCCTGCGGCGGCACATGTTTCTCCTCTTCTGTAAAACCCCATGCCTTCACAACAGGTGAAATCGCGATATTAAAACAGCCGTTTGTTTCTTCCCCGATGCTTTTTCCCAGCGAAAGCAGTTCCATTGTTTCCTCCGAAATATGTACCGCTTTTTCTCCTGCTTTGTGATTCAGCTCATAAATTTCGCTGTCCTCCATCGTTACGGAGAGCAAATGTTCCAGCCTGCGGATTTCCTGTTCCGCATCAATCAATATTTCCTCGCCGTCCTTGCTGTATACTGTAAACATCATAATGGTGTCCATTGCGAATGTCGTTGCTTCGTGTTTTTCTTCCGCTCTGCCTTGCAGATGCTCCTGTGTCTGCTCCGGCGCTCCTGAGCATCCGGCGCAGAGAAATGCCGCTGTCGCCACAGCTGCCAATCTTTTCCAGTTCATACGCTCCTCCCCTTTGCCAATGTGTTCTCCTGTTCTATTGTAGCGTGCCGCCCGCGCCCTGTCAAACCCGAAGCACAAAAATCCCCATGAAGGGATTTCTTCACAGGGATTTTGCATATATCAATTCAAAATATAAACCATAGCAATTGCCAGACCTATGCCGATCATAAGCAGGCTTCGTGCAAAACCTTCGCGGTAAACCGTCTTGTCGGTTTCCCCATCGGTATAAGCGGAAAAGTATTTATCTTCCGGCGGTACAACTCTGCCGTTGTCATCATTGAAAATCACCATGCGCAATATCGCGATAAAACCATCTGTCAAAGAGCCAGCCAGCCTTGCGGCAAAACCGCCAATGTACGGCAGACAAACCAGCAGAACCGGACGGTAGATTTTATCCTCAATATTGAACCATTCCGGCCAGCGGTCTACATAAACCATATTTCCGTTCGCGTCCTTTGCCATCAGTGCTTTGCGGATAAACAGGAAATATACCACTGCGCCAACAACAATGGAAATTACCGCACCCTTGAGGTTGACCCATGCAAAGTAATGCACCGCATGCTCCGGCGCATGGGCATTCATAAAGCCGCGCCCCATTTCCGCCAGAACGTCCTGTGTTGCATGCGGCAAAAGCCCCAACACAGGAAGCACAACCGCGCCAATCACAAGCACTGCCGCCGTCAGTCCGCTCATATAAGGCCCTGTTTTCTTCCTTGCAACAGTATATGGATTTTCTTCCAAAAATACCGCAACGAACAGCTTTGTCATATATGCCAGCGTCAGTCCGCCAGAGAACAGGAACAAGCCTTCTGCAAACCGCATAAACGCCGTAGACTGCCCCGCCGCCGCAAGTACGGCAATGTATTCCACAATGCTTTCGTGTATCAGGGTTTTGCTAATATAGCCGTTGAACAGTGGCACACCGGCAATCCCAAACAGTCCTGTCAGGAAAATAATTTTCAATAAAGGCTTATCCTTACCGAAGCCGCGCACCTTATTCAAATCCAGCTCCCGCAGATTCATGAACACAACACCGGCGCAGAGAAACAGCACCAGCTTCAGCAGGGAGTGGTTAATGAAATGCAGGAACGTACCTGCCGCCGCCAGAGCATTATGATCGCCCAGAAGGCCCTGCATGCCGATTGCAATAATCATAAAGCCAATCTGTGACATCGAGGAGCACGCCAGCGTCCGTTTCAAATTGACGGAGAATACTGCCAGCACTGCGCCCATTACCATTGTAATCAGGCCCAGTATCAGTATCATGCTGCCCCATACTGCATCGTGCAGGAATAATTTACAGCTTACCACAATTACACCAAATACACCTGTTTTCGTCAGAAGACAGGAAAGCAGCGCACTGGACGGCGCAGGCGCAACCGTATACGCCCCCGGCAGCCAGATATGAAGCGGAAACAGACCCGCCTTTGCGCCAAAGCCAAACAATATCAAAATGCCAACAACATACAGCGGTTTCCTGTCCGGCTGTGCCTGTATGAATACAGAAAGTTCGTTCATATCCAGCGTACCCGCCATATGGTACATCATGAACAGCCCCATCAGCGTCACCAAACCGCCGATAACCGCCACCGCAAGATACGTCTGTGCCGAGCGAATGGAAATTTCGCTTTCCTCATGGATAACCAGCACAAAAGATGTGAAGGACATGATTTCAAAGAAAATCAGTGTTGTAAACAAATCTGCGGAAAGGAAAATCCCCATCGTCGCGCCAAGTGTCAGAAACACAAAGAAATAATAGCGGTTCCTGTTTCGTTCATCTGCCATATATTCTTTGGAAAACAGTGTTGTCAAAAGCCAGATTGCGCCTGTCAGCACAGCCAGCACAACGCCGAATCCATCAGCGGCAAAGCTGATGCCTAAGCCGCAGAAGCCCGGCAGGGAATAAACGGATTCCTTGCCAATCAATGTCAGACTTCCCGCAAAGGTCAGCGCGGCAAGTATCCACGCCCATATATCCCTTGCTTTTTTATTACTGCGGCCAATACCATAGCCAACCACCGCGCCGAGCATCGGGAAGAAAGCTAAAATCGGCAGCATACTGTTTTGAAATACTTCCATTTTTCTCTCCTCCTTTTACAAAATCCCAAGCACAGCGTTCTGCATGATATGCAGCAGCGTATCCGGGAACAGCGCAATCACAACAGAAACAATCGCCAGAAGCACGAGCGGAACCGTCATATAGCCGTTCGGGTCGGATACATGGTCATAATACCCTGCCGGATATTCCCGTTTTCTGGGGAAATATGCCCGCACAATAATATAGAAAATATAAAGCGCAGTCAGCAGTGCGGAAATAATCAGTGCTGCAATGCCGAAATATGCCATTGCGTTCCCGCTTTCCACCGCCGCCGTTGCCAATGCCCATTTGCTGTTAAAACCTGCAAACGGCGGGATACCAACCAGACCAATACCCGTAATTGCCATTGTCGCAAACGTAATGGGCATATATTTCGCAAACCCTTCTACCTCATACAGATATTCTCTGTGTGTCTTATACAGTATTGCGCCTGCCGTAAAGAACAGCGTAATTTTAATTACTGCGTGGCAGACCATATGCAGCAGCCCTGCCGCCAGACCGGCCGGCGTCATAATTGCTACGCCGAAAATGATATAAGACAGGTTAGAAACCGTTGAATACGCGAATCGCCGCTTGATATGAGGCGTGCGAAGCGCAACCGTCGAACCAAACACAATCGTAATTGCCGCAATAATCAGCATGACATTCTGCGCCCATGTCCCAATCAGGAAGGACGTGCCAAAGCTGTAATATGTCAGGCGGATGATTGCAAAAATACCGGATTTCACGACTGCAACCGCATGCAGCAAAGCCGTAACAGGCGTAGGCGCGACAGACGCTTTTGGCAGCCATCTGTAAAACGGGAATACCGCCGCTTTTACGCCAAAGCCAAAGAAAGCCATTACAAATACCATGCGCAGCAGTTCCTCATGCCCTGCCACCAAAGCCGGATTCAATACGCCGCCTGTCACAAAATCCGTTGTACTGCCGTAGCAGTAGATAAAAACAAATCCAATAAACGCCAGAGACGCGCCAAACATCATATATAAAATATACGTTTTTCCGGCGTGACGCGCTTTGTTATCCATCGCATGCATAACGAGTGGCAGTGTTGCCAGCGTCAGAAATTCGTAAAACAGATACATCGTCAGGAAGTTCCCCGAAAACGCAATTCCCAGCACAACACCGAATGTCATGATAAAGAACGCAAAGAATTTATCTTCCTTGCCCTCATGCGTCATATATTCAAAGGCGTATACTGTTGTAATAATCCAAAGCAGGGAAACCATCGTCCCAAATACTTTAGAAAGCCCGTCTATATGGAAACCCAGAGAGAGTTTCTCGCTGAAGCGGAACAGTGTAACATATGCCCCGCCGACTCCCCAAATGGCATAAAGCGCAAAAAGCGCGTTCAGCACAACAATAGAAAGTACCCATTTCTCGCGGTCCTTTCTGTCCTTAAATTTTACCGGCAGCAGTCCGATTCCCGCAATAATCGGAAAGATCACCGGCAACAATGTCGCAAATGCGTTCATATCGTTCCTCCCTCTCCCTTAGAAAATCATTCCGCTGATATTGGCAATAATATTCATCAGTCCGCCTGGCATTACGCCGAACACCACAGCCGCGACAGAAAACAGCACCAACGGTACAGTCATCAGGAAATTGGGCTCCTTTTTCCGCAGGGACGCATAATCAAAATTCTTGCCGGGGAAAAACGCGTCTGCCACAATTGGCAGAAGGTACCCCGCTGTCAAAAGTGCGCTGACCATCAACACAGCCACGCCAACGATTCCCAGCGTTCCAAATACAGAGGAAAGACCGCCCTGTGCAAGATACCATTTGCTGACAAACCCGCTGACAGGCGGAATACCAATCAAAGAAAGCGACGCAATGGCAAAGCACCACATTACAACAGGCATTTCCTTGCCCAGCCCTTTATACTGATAGACATATGTTTTTTCTGTCTTATAAATGATCGCGCCCGCAGAAAGGAACAGGATGTTCTTCGCCGTCGCATGGAACAGAACCTGAAGCAGCGCACCCATAAAGCCTACAGGAGAAAGCAGCATCAGTCCGAACAGGACATAGGAAACCTGACTGACCGTAGAATATGCCAGTCGTTTTTTCAGCAGCTTTTCCTTGTACGCCAGCATGGAGCCCATAAATACCGTAATAATCGCAAGCGTCAGCAGTGCTGCCTGCGCCCATGTTCCCCGCAGAAAATCTGCGCCAAACAGATAGAACGTCACGCGGATAACAGCGATTACGCCCGCTTTCGTAATAATACCGGAAAGCACGGCGGAAGCAGGGGAAGGCGCAACAGGATGCGCTGTCGGCAGCCATGCGTGCAGCGGAAACATGCCCGCTTTGCAAGCAAAGCCTATGGACATCAGGAAAAATACAACAAGCATCATATTTTCTCTGCCGTTAATAAACGACATATCCAGTGTCCCGCCCGGCATAAAGTCTGTTGTCACACAGTATGTATTCAGGAAGAAGAACCCCATCAGACCAAGCCCTGCGCCAAACATGGAATAGCCGAGATATTTCATGCCTGCACGTACAGCCTCCGGCGCGCCTGTATGAATAACAAGCGGGAGCGTCAGAACTGTCATATATTCATAGGACAAATACATCGTCATCATGTTTGCAGAGAAACACAGGCTCATCAGTGCTCCCAGCGAAAGGATGTAAAACATGAAAAACCTTGCCGGTTTGTGCTCATGCTTCATATATTCCATGGAGAATACTGCTGCCAAAAGCCATACTGTGCTGATCAGGCAGGCAAAAAATTTCGCCAGCCCATCTGTATGGTATGCAATAGCAAGCCGGTCCGTAAACCGCCATACCTCCAGCGAGTAATCCCCAAAAGCCAGCATCCAGACCAGCCCTGTTTCCACCGCCATTACAATAAATACCCAAAGATTGCGCTGCTTTTCCTCCTTCAAAAAGCCGGTAATCAACCCGGCAATCAGAGGCAGTATCACAGGAAGCAGCAGAATCATATTTCCGTTCATTTTCCTCACCTCATCCTCTCATGGTTTCATCATTGCAGCAAGCTAATACCCATTTCAATGATATGAATGAACGGGCGGTACCAGATACCTAATGTAATATTGGCGACAATGAACAGGACAACCGCAATACCAAATGCCGGAGAAACGGAAATCGGAGCAGGCTTTGCCTGATCTTCCGTTTTTTTCGGCGTCCAGATTGCAATGGTGGAAGGCAGGAAATATAATGCGTTCAGTATCATACTGATTGCAAGCACAACCAGAACTGCTGCCATTTTCCCCGACGCGTAGACCGATGCCGATGCAAAATAAAGTTTTGAAATAAACCCTGCCGTCAAAGGCACGCCGACCATGGAAAGTGCGCCGGCCGTAAAGCCAATTCCTGCAAGTGGATTGCGCAGCCCTGCCCCTTTCAGATGAAAAATCTGTTCCTTATTTCCGGAATCCTCTACCATCTGCCCGCAGCAGACAAACAGCATTGTTTTTGTAATGGCATGTGCCAGAATATGGAAACATGCCGCCGTCATACCAATTCTTGTCCCAAGGCCAATGCCCATGTAAATATATCCGATTTGTGCAACGGAAGAATATGCAAGCATACGCTTCATGCGCGTTTCCCGCATTGCATACAACGAACCCATTACCATGCCAGCCAGACCGAAAACAAACAGCACGTCAACAATTTTCAGCTGATGCATCACATCGACAGAGAATACACCATATACCAGCTTAATGCCCAGAATGATATAGCTTTTTAGCACAAGGCCGGAAAGAATTGCGCTGGAAGTCGGCACAGCCGCGCCATACGCGCCGGGCAGCATGGAATGGAACGGGAACAGTGCGCTTTTGATTGCAATACCAATAAACATAAAACCCGTCACAACAAGCAGAGGGAAATGATATTCCCCTGTTGCCATCAGCTGTACAACTGCCTCTTTCATCTGCGGCATAAGCAGGTGTCCTGTAATGCTGTAAAGGATACAAACCCCAAGCAGGAACAGCCCAGACCCAAGCAGGCTGATAACAAGATAATGCGTTGTCCCAACCATTGCCTGTGCCGTACCTTTTGCCATAATCAGCGCACAGGATGCAATGG
>CAMQRG010000091.1 GCA_947036475.1 uncultured Clostridia bacterium | reverse complement strand
ATGGAAAACAATTGCTTCTATGCCGCCCTCAATCGCATCTATGCATGCCGAAGCGCGTTCCACACCGGTCTCGTTCTCATATTCTCCTGCCACGAGCCACTGATTCGCAATGATATGCGTCACACCGAACGCCTCATTTTCGCCCCACTGCGTAAACACTGCCTCCGCAAAATTCGGCTCAAAATGCACACCGCCCACGCACAGCAGGTTATGCACGCGTCTGCCATCGTCTGTAAAAATTTTTGTCAGAGAGCGTGCCAAAACTCTGGCCGCCTCTTTATTATTCCAGCTTTCCGGCTCGCTGCCTACTTCAATATCTACCATTGCCACAGGGAATTTTTTCAAAAGCGTCGGGTCTCCCACATCATGATGCACACCGGACCAATGCGTTGCCTCGGTTACAGTGCGGAAATCGTCCAGCCCCAAATCTTTCCTGTTCTGCTCCACCGCAAGCATAAGATTACGCATATACCGCGGTCTTGCCGCGCCATATTCACCAGAATTGACGTCCCCAAGGGAATGTACTGTCAGCACCTTTTCCAGCGCGTGCGCACCCTCATGCCATGTTACCATGCCGGAAATATCAAAATCCGCAAAATGCTTGTTCATTTCCGGCAGAAGCCTTTCGTAATGCAGACAGATTGCCTCATGTGTCGGCACAAAGTAAAACTCATCGCCCGCCGCATCTGTATGCTTCATAACTTCCTGCCCGTCAAACGTAAATCCAGCCTTTTCCGTAAAAAAGCCCTCTTCTTCCAAAATGTCCCATACATGGCAGGACACATAGCCAAAATTCCTGTCTGTACTGATAAAATATACCGCTTTTTTTCCGCTCATGTTCTTCCCTCCTGATTTTTTTCATTTGTTTTCCAAAAATTCATTTCCCGTAAAACAGAAAACGGCAGCGCTTATGGAGCAATGCCGCTTTCCGGAACGGCAACATGCCATTCTAATTTATTTCATTCAGCGCAATATCGCATTCAGTGTTTCCAACAGTTTTTCGATATTGATAGGCTTCGCAATATGCCCGTTCATGCCGCAGCGCAGAGCCTCCTGCCTGTCTTCCTCAAAGGCATTCGCCGTCATTGCCAGAATCGGAATAGAAGCCAGTTCCACATTTTCCAACGCCCGGATATTTCTCGTTGCTTCATACCCATCCATCTCCGGCATCTGCACATCCATCAGAACTAACTGGTAATATCCAGGTTCGGAGCGTTTCAGCATTTCAACGGCAATTTTTCCATTCTCCGCAATATCTATGCTGAATCCCGCTTCTCCAAGAATCGCCGCCGCAATCTCCTGATTCAGCGCATTATCCTCCGCCAGCAGAATACGTCCTGTATGGATAGAAGTAAGCATTTCCGTTTCTTCCCTGACGCCGGCAATCTCCGGGTCCACAACAGAATACAGGCAGCTGCGCAGTTCTGAAAAGAACAGCGGTTTACTGCAAAACGCCGTTACGCCAGCCTCCCGCGCCTCCTCCTCAATATCCGACCAGTCATACGCTGTCAGTACGATAATCGGCACATCATCTCCCATTTCCTTCCGGATGCGCCGCGCAACCTCTATCCCATTCATATCCGGCATCAGCCAGTCAATCAGGTATACACTGTATGTATCATCACGCATTACCGCCTGACGGGTACGCAGTACAGCCTCTCTTCCAGAAAGCGTCCATTCTGCCCGCAGACCAAGCTGCTGAAGCATATAGCTTACACTGTCACAGGTATTGAAATCATCGTCCACAACCAAAGCTCGGCAGCCTTTCAGTCTGGGAATTTCCTGTACCGCCTTCGGTTCCGCACTCAGGCGCAGAGTCAGGTTGACAATAAATTCCGTACCTACGCCCTGCTCACTTTTTACCTCAATCGAGCCATGCATCATATCAACGATATTTTTCGTGATTGCCATGCCCAGCCCCGTTCCCTGAATGCCGCTGATAGTCGAATTCCTTTCCCTCTCAAACGGCTCAAAGATATGTGTCACGAATTGCTCGCTCATGCCGATGCCCGTATCCTTGATACGGAATTCATAATTTGCATAGCCCTGCGGCGCGCCGGATTTCTGCGTAATGCGCATGCTGACAATGCCGCCCGCGCCTGTATATTTGATAGAGTTGCCAAGCAGGTTCAAAAGCACCTGATTCAGCCGCAGTTTATCACAGTAGATTTCTTCATCCAGTACGTCAACCGCGTCAATATACAAATCCAGCTGCTTCGTATGAATATCCGCCTGCACAATGCTCCGCAGGCCATGCAGGATATCCGGCAGACTGCACAGCGATTCTTCCAGATGCATCCTGCCGCTCTCAATGCGGCTCATATCCAGCACATCGTTAATCAGACTGACCAGATGGTTGCCGGAAGTCAATATCTTTTTCAGGTATTCCAACACCTGATCTTTTCTGTCTATATGCGTGATAGCCAGCGTTGTAAAACCGACAATCGCGTTCATCGGCGTACGGATATCATGCGACATATTGGAAAGGAACACACTCTTTGCCTTGTTTGCGCGGTTTGCCTGGAAAAGCGCGTCCTCAAGCAGTGCGGTCTTTTCCATTTCCCGACGTGTTTCTCCGTCTACATTGCGGAAACCCAGTACAATGCCCCGGCGGCTGTCCCATACCCCGGCGCGCACTATTTTAATCTGGTAATAGCGGATTTCCCCATCAATAAACGCGCGGTAATTGGTATAGTATGTATTTTTGTTCGTTAACTCTATCACCAGACGCTCCGGCGCACACGCCTCCGCTAAAGCCTCTCTGTCGTCCACATAAACAAGCCGCTGTATGTAATCCTCCATACACTCCTCGTAAAGCAATTCTCCTTTGAAAGCGTCCTCAAACGCCCCATCGAGCGCATCAGGGTTCCGCAGCGGCGTGCCAATCCCTGTATCCAGATCAAAATGACAAATCAGATTATAGTCCGTTCCCAGCGCATGTATCAGCTCCATCTGGCGCTGTTCGATCTCCGAACGTTCCTGCTGTTCTTTCATCTTCTGTGCTGTGCAGTCCAACAGGAACCGCTGATAAAACATCTCGCCGTTTTCCTCCATCAGCTTTACGTTCCCCATAACATACAGAACAGACCCGTCCTTATGCTTCACACGGTAAGAAACACTCACGTTATCCCCTACCGTTTCAAGCGTTTCAATGCATTCCCGCAGTTTCATCCTGTCCTCATCCAGCACAGAAGGCGCAATCATATTGAAGCCTGCCGAAATCATTTCCTCAACCGAATTATAGCCCAAAATGCTGAGCGCAGCGCGGTTGATGCTGAGCACACGTGAACCGTCCACTGAATGGCACATTACACCGCAGTCCATTGTAGTAAAAAGCGTTTCCAGCGTGCGGTTCTGCTGTATGATTTCCTCCTCATAGGCACGTTCGCGTGTAATATCAATGCCTACACCAACTGTACCCATAACACTCCCGTCCAAATCGTACAAAGGGGATTTATAGGTCGTCAAAAGCATTGTGCCCTCTCTTGTCTGCACAAATTCTTCTGCAATGCAGGTTTCCATCTTGTGCATGACCTCCCGCTCGGACTCAATGCACGCAGGGTCATCATGTTCCACATCCCAAATATATGCATGCCCGCGTCCTTCTACCTGCCGCTTCGTTTTATGAACCGTTTTACAGAAACTGTCATTCACTTTTTCATGTATTCCGTCCTTATCCTTAAACCAGATAAGATTCGGCACGCTGTTTATGGTCGCCTCCAGATAATGGCTTGTCTGCCACGCGTCCTTTTCCCGCTTGCACCCCTCCTGCCAGCGCAAAAAACGGAATCGCACTTCTTCTTCCGAAAGCGGCATTGTCCAAATATCCCTGACACTATCCAAAAACTCCGTCAAAGCGGCTGTCTGTTCCTTATCCGCCAGCAAAATCAGTTCTGTATTTTCCCGCCTGACCTTTGTCAGCGTACTCATTGTTTTCTGGATATCCTTCCCTTCAAAGCACACAAAAATCACATCAGCCTTTGCGGCAAACTCCGAAGACGGCTGTTCGCTTTCTGTGAAGGTATGCGTAAAATTTTTCATCGGCAGCATTTCTTTTATGATTTCAAAAACTTTGCAATGGCGACCAACGAAATAAAATTGTAAATGACAGTGGTACATAACAGTTCCCTCCGTGCGTTCTGCAAAGATTATGTCGCATCGTTTCTCGATCTGCGGGAATTTTCTCCCTTCTTCCCTCTATCTGTGAAAACGGACAATACATTCCAGCCACGTTTTCTCTGTCCCGCCGGGGAAGACATTCCACAAGCACTAATGATTTTATTTTAAGCGATTATGAGGTGTTTTGTCAATGTTTGGATTCCGTTTTCATATACCAAAATGCCAGCCGCATAAAAGAAAACTGTCCACAAAGCCAGATAAAATAGCATCTCACTTTGCAGACAGTCCCTTATGCGTTCATTGCAAGTCCAAGCAGCGTCCCAATACCGATTGCGCACAGCCCGAACCCGCCAACCAGCAGGCGGCTGACGAGCTTCCCATGCTTAAAATCCACAATATACCGGATATGGGAAAGCCGCCAGTCCAGCAGAGCAGCAAGCAGCAAAATGCTCCCGCCGCTCCAGCAAAGCAGGCAGAACATGATGACCTTTTCCATAGCCCTCCCCAGAGGCAGTCCTATCCGCAGGGCTGCCCGCGCTTTATTTCTTCCAGTATATTCTCAAGCAGCGCGTCTGAAAACAGTTTTCCATGTGGAATCCCCCGCACATGTTCCGGAAGGGCTGTCCCTGCCTCGTTTTTCAGCGTCTGCGGCGCAAAGGCGGCATCTGCCTCCCGCAGCATTGGCACATCGAACAGACTGTCCCCTGCTGCAAAGGCAAACGCCCCATAAAACCGTTCTTTCAGCCGCCGCAGTGCCGTCCCTTTATGCAGACGTTTCGGCAGAACGTACAGCTTTTCACCATTCGTCAAAATATCTACCTGTGTCAAATCCAAAGCGCGCGCCAGCCCCGCTATACTCCGCTCCGGATTCCTGCTTTTCGTAAACAGAAATAAATCACGAATATTCCGCACTTCAAAAGACACGTCCGCGTCCTGTTCCAATATCCGCGCGGCAAGCAGAAGTTCCCCTGCCGCCTCCTGCGCCAGCCGCAGAGATTCATGATACCAGACCCGTTCCGGTTCTCCGTTCAAAAGCAGGACGCCTCCGTTGCAGACCAGAGCAAACTCCGGCTCACCCAGCGAAATCCGCCGGTACTGTTCTTCCGTCCGCGTTGTCAGCGGCACAAAGCAGGTCTTACGGCGCACCTTCTGTAAAAGCTCCAGAGAATATTCGCTCATAAACGAAATTTCCCTGCCCTCATAAATTTCTACACAACGTTTCTCTTTGCCGATATCCCGTTTATAGGAATAAATCAGCGTGTTATCTAAATCCGAACAAAACAGCTTCATAAATTCTCTCAGCTTTCCTTTGTCCGCATAATGCTTTTGCGTAGAAGATCCACTGGAATCATCGTCAGCGCAAGCAGAGCCGCGACAATCCAGCCCTTTATGCCAAACGGCACACAGCTGAAAATATCACCGATAAAATGCAGGGCTGGCACAGGCAGCAGCCCAACGTTTACAATAACCGCCTGTACCGCGATGATTGCAATGAACACCTTCATAAAGCCTGTATTCTGGTCAAGTCCTTTGAATATGGCAAAGCCATCATCGCGGACATTGAAGCCATTGCAGAGTGCACTGAGGATAAACAGCACAAAATACGCCGTTTTCCATTGCGCGTCTGTTTCAAAAAGGCTGCCGAAGAACGGCAGTTTCAGGAATGCAAAGCTGATTACTGTCAGCCAGATTCCCATAATAATAATCTGTGTCATCATTTTCCTGTTTACGATGTTTTCATCTCTGCGTCTCGGTTTCTCCTGCATATACCGCTCAAGCGCCGGTTCATTCCCCAGCATGATTGCACCCAGACCGTCCATTACCAAATTGACAAACAGCAGATGTGTTACCTTCAGCGGCTCCTCAATGCCGAAGAATGGCGCAATTGCGCTGACGACAACAGCCGCTACGTTGATTACAAGCTGAAACTTGCAGAATTTCAAAATATTATGGTAAATGGTACGTCCATACCAAATCGCGTCCTTGATAGACTTAAAGTTATCGTCCAGAATAACAATTTTTCCGGCTTCCCTTGCCGCCTCTGTGCCGCTGCCCATGGCAAAGCCCACATCGGCGCGTTTCAGCGCGGGAGAATCATTCACACCGTCGCCCGTCATGCCGACTACTAAATTCATTTCCTGACAGAGCCGCACCATTCTGGATTTATCCGTAGGCAGTGCGCGCGCAATCACGCGAATCTGCGGCAGTATCGCCTTAACATCTTCATCGGACATTTCGTTCAGCTGTGCCGAGGAAATTGCCTTTTCCGCGTCATTGCGCAGAAGCCCCGCATCTTTCGCAATCGCAACAGCCGTTTCCAGCCTGTCGCCCGTAATCATGACGACTTGTATTCCGGCATTCTGCACCTCAGCGATTGCCTCCCGCGCCTCAGGACGCACATCATCGCGGATTGCCGCAAGACCAATTATGGTAATATCGTCATTGATAACACTTTCCGTCATTGCTTTTTCGGAATAGCCGAACGCAAGCACACGCATCGCGCGGGACGCAAGTTCCTCAATTCTTTCGTTCAAAGCCGCAAGGTTCATTTCGCGGATTTCCCCGTCTGCGTCCAGATAATGTCCCGCAGAAGCAAGCAGGCGTTCCGGCGCGCCCTTATAAAATGTCTTGCCAATGCTTTCAATCCGCGCCTGGCTGAATTTATTCGTAGAGTTAAAGCCCTGTGAAGCCGTAATCTCACGTACTTTGTCTGCCTGCAGGGAAGCCCACGTTTCTTCCCCGATGAATTTCATCAGGGCCTGATCCGTCGCATTGCCGCCAATGACTTTATGGGAAGAATCGAACATGGACTGCGTGTTTTTGCCGATTGCCAGATTCAGCAAATCTTTCACCTTACCGCATTCCGCAACATTGACGGTTTTCCCATCACCCGTCAGAAACTCGACCACTTCCAGAGAGCCTTTCGTAATCGTCCCCGTTTTATCGCTGAACAGGATATTCAGAGAGCCTGCCGTTTCAATACCTTCCGCCTTTCTGACAAGCACGTTATGGTCCAGCATTTTTTTTGTATTCTGCATCAGCACAAGCGAAATCATCAGCGGCAGACCTTCCGGCACAGCACAGACGATGATTACGACTGCAAGCGAAACCGCACGCACAATATCCTGAATAATAGGCGTTACGCCAAGCGCAATATACGCAGAAAAGCCGCCGGCGGAAAAAATGAAATATGCCAGATACAAAACCGCAATCACGATTGCGCCAATATATCCGAATGTTGAAATCTGCCCTGCCAGCTTTGTCAGCTTCACTTTCAGCGGAGAATCCGGCTCGTCCTCCTGCATTTCCTCCGCCATTTTGCCCATCATGGTTTTCAGCCCAACCCGGCTGACGTCCAATACGCCTTCCCCGTCAAAGACCACTGCGCCTCGGAACAGGGAATGTCTGTCCACAAAGGTTTCGCCTGTGATTTCCTCCGCAAGCTGCACACCTGCCTCCGCAGCAAATTTTTTACATTCTTCCGCTTCGCCGTTCAATGCAGAGTTATCCACCCGTAAATCCCCGTCAACGAGGATACCGTCTGCCGGAATCTTATCGCCGGACTGTAGCAGAACTTTATCACCCACAACAACATCGTCCACATCAATTACGGAAATTCCGCCGTTACGGTACGCCTTACACTGGTCTTTTTTCGTGCTGTCTTTCAGTTCTCGGTATTTCGTGTCGCTTGCGACCTCTGTTTTTGCCGAAACAAACGCCACAATCAACACCGCCACAATCGTACCGATGGGCTCATAAATCTCCGAATAACCCAGAAAAAACATCACAATCATCAGTACCGCAATTGCC
>CAMQRG010000090.1 GCA_947036475.1 uncultured Clostridia bacterium | reverse complement strand
ACGTAAGGAGTCGTCGGCAGCGTCAGATGTGTATAAGAGACAGCGTCTATATGGATATTTTGAAAAAATTGCAGGAAGAACTGGAAATCCGCCCTTCTCAGGTGGAAAATACCGTAAAACTGCTGGACGAGGGCAACACCGTCCCATTTATCGCCCGTTACCGAAAGGAAATGACCGGTTCTTTGGACGACCAGATCATTCGGCGGCTATCGGAGCGGCTTGCCTCACTGCGCAATTTAGAGGAAAAACGGGAGCAGGTGAAAAACGCCATTGCCGAGCAGGGGAGCCTGACGGACGAACTTGCCGCAAAACTGGAACAGGCAGAAACGCAGACGGAAATTGACGATATTTACCGCCCTTTCCGCCCAAAGCGCCGCACAAGGGCTTCCATTGCCAAAGAAAAAGGATTGGAGCCGCTTGCAGAAATGCTCTGGGGCCAGCGCCTTTCTGTGCCGCTGGAAGAATATGCCGCCGCGTTCCTTGATGTGGAAAAGGGTGTGGAAACCATAGAGGACGCTTTGCAGGGCGCAAAGGATATCCTTGCCGAGCGTATTTCCGACGATGCGGAACTACGGAAACTTCTGCGCAACGAACTGCTGAAAAACGGTTCTCTGCTTTCCCAGAAAGCGAAGGACGAGCCTTCTGTCTACGAAATGTATTATGATTACTCCGAGCCGCTGAAAAAGGCGGCAGGACATCGTATTCTTGCTATGAACCGCGGCGAAAAGGAGGGATTCCTTTCCGTAAAGCTGGAAGGCGACGAAACGGCAGTTTTGCAGCGCATGGAACGGAACATTATCCGCAAAAACAGCCCGACCGCGGAAATCCTGCGAGATGTCATTGCAGACAGCTACAAGAGGCTCATCGCACCCTCTCTGGAGCGTGAAATCCGGAACGATTTAACAGAACAGGCAGAGGAATCCGCCATTGGCGTTTTCCGGGAAAACCTGAAACAGCTTCTTTTACAGCCGCCCATCAGCGGGAAAGTCGTGCTTGCGCTTGACCCCGCATACCGCACAGGCTGCAAAATCGCCGTTATCGACGCAACGGGCAAGCCACTGGAAACAACAGTTGTTTACCCCACCCCGCCGCAGAACAAAACTGCCGAAGCAGAGAAAAAACTGCTGGCCCTGATTGAAAAACACGGTGTAGACCTCATTTCCATCGGTAACGGCACAGCGTCCCGCGAATCGGAACTTTTTGTCGCAGAAATGCTGAAAAAAACAAAACGGAAAGTACAGTATATTATTGCAAATGAGGCGGGTGCGTCCGTCTATTCCGCGTCCAAACTGGGGGCGGAGGAATTTCCGGAATATGACGTTTCCCTGCGGAGCGCGGTTTCCATTGGCAGGCGGATTCAAGACCCTTTGGCGGAGCTGGTAAAAATTGACCCGAAGTCTATCGGCGTGGGGCAATATCAGCATGATATGAACCAGAAGCGGCTGGGCGAGGCCCTGGGCGGCGTAGTGGAAGACTGCGTAAACAGCGTCGGCGTTGACCTGAATACGGCAAGCCCTGCCCTGCTTTCCTATGTGGCGGGAGTCAACAGCACGGTTGCCAAAAATATTCTGAAATACAGAGAAGAAAACGGCAAGTTTTCTACAAGGAAGGAACTGCTGAAAGTGCCGAAGCTGGGGCCTAAGGCATATGAGCAGTGCGCGGGCTTCCTGCGGCTGCCGGAAAGCGCGATGCCGCTGGACAACACAGGAATCCACCCGGAAAGCTACAAAGCGGCGGAACAGCTGTTGAACGTCTGCGGCTTTTCTCTGGAGGACGTAGCAGGCAGACGCATCAGCGGGCTGCGGAAAAAGGTCTCCGCGCCGGAAAAAACGGCGGAGCAGATTGGCGTAGGCATGCCGACTTTGGAGGATATGATAAAGGAACTGGAAAAGCCCGGGCGTGACCCGCGCGACGAGGCTCCCGCCCCGGTACTGCGCAGCGATGTGCTTTCTATGGAGGATTTGCAGGAGGGCATGGTTCTGACGGGAACGGTGCGCAATGTGATTGATTTCGGCGTATTTGTGGACATCGGCGTACATCAGGACGGGCTGGTGCATATCTCGCAGATTTGCGACAGGTTTATCAAGCACCCACTGGAAGCGGTTAAACTGGGAGATGTGGTAAAGGTGAAAGTGCTTTCCGTGGATTTGGAGAAAAAGCGGATTTCGCTTTCCATGAAAGGAATATAAAGACATTATAAAACATTAAAAGACTTCAGGGGCTCTGCCCCTAAAACCCCGCAAACCCTTTGAAAAGGGTTTGACCCTAAACTTTATTGCCCCATCGCATAAAATGCGATGGGAAATGGGGTCAAGGGACTTGTCCCTTGCGGGGTGCGGGGCAGAGCCCCGAGGTCTTCAGCTTTTATCTTTTTGAGAAAGGTGATGTAGATGGTATCTTTAGAGAATCTGACGGGAATGACAGGAATCCTTTTAGATGCGGCAGTGCAGACGGCGGAAACGGCAGAACGTGGTCCGGGGACTGCTTTGATGCCTGTAGCGGCAGGGCTGATTGCCGCACTTGCGCTTATGGCGTTTTTTATTCGTTTCTCTGCAAAAAAGGGCGAACTTGACAGGAAGTATGACAAGCATACCTTCGATAAGCGGAAATGACGGAATACAAATCCGTATTTCTCTGTGCAGAAAGCCCCATTCCTGCCGCAATGCCATGTGGACTGGAACGGGGCTTTCCATCATGCTGCGTTCAGCCTGCTATTCCTGCTTTATTTTCCCTCCATCGCTGCGTTTGTGCTGCCTGAGACAGTCCCGTCTGCATCGATTTCAACAGAATTGGCTGAGAATGCAATAAAGTGTTCCTCCGGTGTGCCAAGGGCGAACGCCTGATGTTCCTTCCCGTCTTCGTCTGTCCATGCATAGCGGTAGCCTTTGTCTGTCGCGGCAGCTTCCGTAATATCCAAACGGCTGCCGTCCTTTTCCACCAGATAAAGCCTGCCGTTTTCACCCTCCAGCGTGAAAGGCACTTCCTCCGTCTGCTCCCGCACACGGTCAGTATCCACGTCAATAGAGTAATATAAATTGGGGTCAAAAGCCGCGTCAGGATTAATTGCAATGCTTGTAAAATTCTCCCCATCTGAGCCTATGGGAATCACAAACTGCGAATTTCCATTTTCATCTGCAACGATATCGTAATCGCTCACAGCGGCCTTCTCACCGTTGATATAAATAGTGATACGTTCCAAAAGCTCCGCAAAATTACCGTCTGTGGCTGCATATGCCGCTCCTGTCGCAGTCAGTGTGAGTGCGGCTGCCGCGGCGATTCCGGCAGTCCTTTTTGTAAAACGGTAAACCTTTTTCTGATCCATATTCATTACCTCCTGTATCACGTCTTCGGAGGCGGTCAGCCTTGAAAAAGTTTTCTGATAGTATTCCTTATTCTTCATCGTTCCATGCCTCCTTGAGTTTTTCCCTGAGCTTCGCGCGCGCCCGCATCAGGCGGGTCTGCACAGTGGTTTCCCTGATGGCCAGCAGGTCTGCAATTTCCCTTACGGAATATTCCTCATAATAATAAAGATGGACAACAATACGGTATTTCTGCGGCAGGGCAAGCACTGCCAGAAAAAGCTCGCTTTCTTCCGGTATGGGAAGAGTCTGGGCGGCGTATTCCTCCAATTCCTCCAGCGGCACTGTGCGCCTGCGCCAGTGGGAGAGAAGCAACCGCTTGGATTCATTGATAGTCACCCGTATCAGCCAGTTCCTCAGATATTCCTCTGTCACAAATTCCTTTTCAGACTTGTAATACTTCAGGAGTACCGTCTGAAGGATATCCTCCGCGTCCGCCCTGCTCCTGCAATAGTGGAAAGCAATGGCGAAAAGCCGGTCTTTATAGGCTTTGGCTGTGCGGGTAAAAACTGCTTCGTCCATAAACTGTGAAGTCCTTTCTTTTGTTTTGAAAAGCTTTTCACTGATAATACCTTTTTCCTCTGCAAAATATCACATTTTTCCAAAAAAAATAAATAATCCCCTGACGGACGGAAATAAGGCGCGGCTTCGATTCATTTACCAGCGCAGACTGCACATTCCGGCTCGAAATAAAAACAGAACAACCAGTTTTCCAATATCTGTTCCTTCCCGCAAAAAATTTTTGAGTTTTCTCTTTACGAAGCCCTCTGGAAATGCTAAAATAAAAGCGCATGGTTTTCCATGTGCAAATACAGAGTAGGGTTTTGCGCGTTAAGTGCCCTGTGGACGGGGAGTTGCCACGGGGACGAAAAGGGTCTTCCCTTGCGGTGCATCGCCCGCATCCCGCTGTTACCATAATGAAGAAAGAGATTCCTCTTTGTTATCTTACAGCCAGACGTTTGTATTGTATTTGCGTCGCAAAAAGATAGCAGGGGGGTTTTTTGCTGCAAAAACGCCGCCTCTGCACATATCCAAAGGAGGTATGCAGTATGTACGAAAGCAGTATCCGTTCCACCCACCGTCTTGCCATTCTTGCCATGATGGTGGCCGCAAATGTTGTGCTCTCCCGTTTCCTTTCCATCTCCCTGTGGAATCTGAAAATCGGGTTTGCATTCATTCCCGTTGTGACCGCGGCAATTTTGTTCGGCCCCATCGCCGGCGGCATCGTTGGCGCAGTGGGGGATTACATCGGGGCAACGCTGTTCCCCATCGCCCAGTATTTTCCGGGCTTTACTATCACAGCGTTCTTTGTCGGCGCAGTATACGGCATATTCCTGCATAAAAAGCAGGATATGAAACGGATTATTCTCGCCATACTGGTGACAGAATGTATCGGCTCGCTCCTGATGAATACATTCTGGATTTCCATGCTGTTCGGTGCGCCGTTTGTGTCGCTCCTGCCGCCGCGCGCCATGCAGGCTGTCGGCATGGGCATCATAGAAATCATTGTGATTCGGGTAATGGTTCGTTATCTGCCCGCTCTGAACATCAAACGCTAAAACTGTTTTGGAGGGCAAAAGCCCTCCATTTTTATTGCTGATATGTTGTAATCAGTGCTCCGCTCCATTCCATCAGACGGCGGGCAAGGCGTTCAAATTCCGCCGTAAAAACCTCGGGCTCTGTGCGCACCAGTATTGCCCCGGCGGCAATAATTCTGTCCGTATCTGCCGTCTTTCGCCGCATTGCTTCTTTTGCAAAAATGTATTCTCCTGTTTCCGCAAAATATTTCATTTGCAGTGTAAAAAATGCCGATTTATACAGTTCCCGCAGAATTTCCGGTGATTTCTCATGCAGAATATTATGTACACAGGCATGATACAGGCCGCACGCGCCGCTGTGGACTGCCCGCCGCAAATCCTCCTCCGTCCCCAACTGTACAAAATCCAGACTGCCATACAGCACCTTTGTATCAAACACAAACTGAAACAGTTCACTTTTCTCCCATGCCGCCAGCTCCGCGCAGCCGGAAAGAAATCCGCACAGCTTTTCCCGCTCCGGCAATGTGGAAACTGCGTCATCGTAGGCTTTCAAATCGGCAAATTCCAGCTTGTCCAGAATAACAACAACGTCTATGTCACTGTCGGCTTTCTCCTCGCCACGTGCGCGGCTGCCCTGTATGCCCGCGCAAAGCAGGCGTCCGCCAAAGCAGTTCTTTACCACCTCCAAAAACTCTTTTATCCACGTTACCGTTTCTTTCGTCATGTCCCTCATCATTGTCACCATTCCTCCCCACGCTGAAAAAATGTATTCCCATTCGTTTATGGCTGGCCGCAGACCTGAAAAATATAGAATTTCAAATAATAGGATTCGTCCGCCGCCCAAAGCACTGGGTGGTCCGGCGCCTGTGTGCGGTATTCCACCTGCCGCAGACGTTTATGCACGTTCCGCGCCGCCTGTCCTATGGTCTGTGTGAACAGTTCATATGTCATGAAATGCGAACAGGAGCAGGTCGCCAGAAAGCCCCCATCTTTCAGCAGCTTCATTGCCCGCAGGTTGATTTCCCGATAGCCTTTTACCGCATTTTTTACGGAATTTCGGGATTTTGTGAACGCCGGAGGGTCAAGTATAATCACATCAAACTGCCGCCCTTCAGCTTCCAGACGCGGCAAAAGGTCAAACACATCTTCACACCGGAACCGCACTACATTCTCCAGCCCATTCAGCCGCGCGTTTTCCTCTGCCTGTTCCACAGCCAGCTGAGAAGCGTCTATTCCCAGTACCTGCGCCGCCCCTGCAATACCGGCATTCAGCGCAAAAGAGCCCGTATGCGTAAAACAGTCCAGAACATCTGCACCTCGACACAGCTTTTGTATTGCCAGACGGTTATATTTCTGGTCAAGGAAAAAACCTGTCTTTTGCCCGTCCTCTACATCTACAATATATTTCACGCCGTTTTCCACAATTTCCACCTTTGTGTCAAACGGTTCGCTGAGAAAACCTTTTTCCGGCTCCATACCTTCCTGTCTGCGCACTTTCGCGTCACTGCGCTCATAAACGCCCCGAATCTGCACACTGTCCTCCGCCAGTGTTTCCAGTAAAAGGCGCAGTATGGTTTCCTTCATGCGGTCAATGCCCAGCGCAAGCGACTGCACGACAAGCACGTCCGAAAATTTATCGACCACAAGGCCGGGCAGAAAATCCGCCTCGCCGAAAATCAGGCGGCAGGAAGAAGTATCCACAACCTTTTTACGGTATTCCCATGCCGCCCGCACACGTTCGCGCAGAAACGCTTCGTCAATCACTGTTTCCCTGCCGCGGCTCATGATGCGCACAGCAATCTTGGAACGGCTGTTATAAAAGCCTGTCCCCATGGGGTAACCGTCGAAATCCTGTACAAAAATCAGCCCGCCGTCCTCCGCCTCCGGTGACACAGACGCGATTTCATTGTCAAATATCCAAAGGCCGCCTTCTTTCAGCATACGGCCCTCACCCTTTTTCAAAACTGCCACAGGCAAACCCATGCCGTTTCCTCCTTCCTTTCCCTGAAAAACATTTCCCTAAAAAAAGGAGTATCTTTCGATACTCCTGTAAATATTTAAGACTTCTTTTGAGGGCCCTGCCCTCAAACTCCCGCAAGGGACGCTGTCCCTTGACCCTTCTGCCAACCGCATTATACGCGGTTGGGGAAGCTTTCTTCATTTATCCCCCGCACACAGATGCGCACGCGCCAAAAATGGGCTAACAAGCGGCACAGAGTGTCCAAGGTCCTGATTTGCGCCAACCGAAGCGGAGCAAAATCCCATAGTCTTTTTCCTTTTAATCCGCAAAATTGTTAAAATAATTCTGTACCAGTACAATCGGTGTGCCTTTATCGCCGCTGCCGCTTGTCAGGTCGCAGAGGGAACCAATGAGGTCTGTCAGGCGGCGGGGCGTCGTACCCTCGGAAACCATCTGGCCTTTCAGGTTCTGCCCTTTCTCCTGTATCCTCTGGCGGATAGCGTCTGCCAGTTCTTCGCCGCTCAAATCCGCGAAATCATTGTCCGCCAGATATTTCAGCTTCAATTCATTCGGCAGGCCGTCCAGACCGTCTGTATAGCCCGCGCCCACAACAGGGTCAGCCAGCTCCCAGATTTTGCCGACAGGGTCTTTGAATGCGCCATCGCCATAAATCATTGCCTCTACCTTTACACCTGTACGCGCAAGCACTTCCTTCTGGATATCCTCGGCTACCTTTTGTGCATTCTTCGGGAACAGCTTTACTGTTGTTTCCGTCGCCTTATTGGAGCCCAGCAGGCCAAAGGAATTGTTGTAGCCGCTGCCGTTTACCGGCGCGTCCAGAATTTCTGCCATTGTCAGCACTTTTTCCGCACCCGCCGCCGCAATCCGGCGTTTGGAACGTTCCCTTGTATGAATATCGCAGCAAAGCACATTTTTCGCAAACTTCACAATGGCTTCGGGGTGGTTCGCAAACACGATTTCCGCCTCCGCGCCTTCTTCTTCTATCAGTCCTTTATAATAATCAACATAATCTACGCCTGTAAACGGATGCTTGATATAGCCGAATGCTTTACGGTATTCCTC
>CAMQRG010000089.1 GCA_947036475.1 uncultured Clostridia bacterium | reverse complement strand
CGCCATCACCACGTTTTCCCGCGTCAGCCCCATCTCCTTCGCAATTTCCTCCGCCGTCGGCTCCTTTTCCCGCTCCGCCGTCAGCCGTTCTTTGATTTGCAGTGCCTTATATGCCGTATCCCGCAGGGAACGGCTCACGCGTATCGTGTTGTTGTCCCGCAGATAGCGGCGTATTTCCCCAATAATCATCGGGCAGAAATACGTCGAAGGCATGACCTGCATATTGATGTCAAAATTATCAATGGCCTTAATCAGCCCCACCACGCCGATTTGGAATAAATCGTCCATATTTTCATTCCGGTTTTCAAACCGCTTTATAATGCTCAAAACCAGCCGCAGATTGCCCTCTATCAGCTTTTGTCTGGCTTCTGTGTCCCCTTCTCTGCATTTTATAAATAATTCCCGCGCCTCTGCGCCCGTCAGTACGGGCAGGGAAGATGTATTGATACCGCTGATTTCTACCTTGCCATAGTATGCCATGCTCTCACTCCTGTCGAAGCAGTGTCGCCGGCGGGCTTTTCTCCCGCCAACGGTATACATGTAATTTCCCCTTGCTGACGGGAAATATACCCTGCAAATTCTGACAGTGTTTTGCGTCACAAAAGAGCAAAATGTAAAAAGTCTTTCCATACGGAACAGGATAAATGCCGATGAAATGGAAAATCCCTGTGCATTTTCTGAAAATAATGCTATAATGCTTAATAGTGTTTCAAAATATACGTGAAGGAGAACCCGCACAAATGAAAGATACTGCACTTTGTTACAGCATCGGGGCGTTGCTGTATTGTCCCGCCCATAACGAAACTATCGCCGATTCTGTCATATGCCAGAAAATTCCCTCGCCGTTTTCCCTCGCCCTTTGCTTGGAGGACACCATAGCAGATACTTTTGTCGCACAGGCGGAAACTGTTCTGCTTTCCTCTCTGCAAAAAATAGAGGCAGCACGTCAGACGAGTCATTTTTACCTGCCGAAAATTTTTATCCGCATACGCAGGCCGGAGCAGATTGTTCATTTATACCAAAATGCAGGGAAAGCACGCGGACTGATTACCGGTTTTATCGCGCCGAAGTTCTCCCTTGAAAATGCGGGTCGTTACATAGAAGAAATTGTAAATCTGAACCAGACGGCAGCGTCCCCTGTTTTTCTTATGCCTGTACTGGAAAGCCCCTCACTGATTGACCTGCGGACGCGCTGTGATGTGCTTTACGGCATAAAAGATAAAATTGCCCCTGCTGCCGGGCTGATTCCCAATATTCGCGTCGGCGGCAATGACCTCTGCCACGCTTTCGGACTGCGGCGGCAAAAAACGCAGGCGATTCAGGAAATCCAGCCTGTCAGCCAGATATTATCTGACATTATAACCGTATTCGGTATGGAATATGTCGTTTCCGGCCCCGTCTGGGAATATTACGCTGCAGAGGGCTGGGAAGATGGTCTGCGGCGCGAACTGGAACTGGACAGGCTGAATGGTTTTGTCGGCAAAACCATCATACACCCGAAACAGATTCCCGTTGTAAATCGTGCTTATCAGGTTTCAAAGGCGGATTATCATGACGCGCGTTCCATATTGAACTGGGATTCCGGCGCGGCTTCTCTGGTATCCGGCAGTCTGGAATCCGGCAGAATGAACGAATGTCTGACCCATTCCAACTGGGCAAAAAAAATCTGCGCCCTTGCCGAAGCCTACGGCATAGAAGAATAGTTTTTTGAAGCGAAAAAAATTCTGCTCTGTGAAAGGAAAAAAGAAAATAAGTAAATGATATAAAGAGAGAGAAATTCAGCCGCGCTTTTACGCGGCTGAATTTCTCTCTCTTTCCTGTATATTATCACTTTATGTGTTTTTCGTTTCAATAATCCAAAATGCTCCTCCGCTGACCGGACTCGTTTTTGCCTCGCTCTGTATCAAATCAAAATCCCATTTCTGCCGGGTGCGTTCCACACTATTGGAATCGGCAACAGAAACCTGCCCATCCCTGTCCATATCGCAGAGCAGTATGAAATGCCCGCCGCCTGTAAAATGACCTTCGCCCATCAGCGCAATGACCGGACGTTTTTCCAGCAAAGCCTGTTTTACCTCGTCCCCGCTGTTAGAAACGGTAATATCCAGCCCGAAATGCTCCAGCCCTTCGGCAATCAGCCCATGATAGCTGCCCGAGCCAACGCTGCAATACCCATTTTCATATGCCCACTGGCACATTTCCTCCGGGTTCATTTTCCTGCTGGTAAGGCTGCTGACTGCCATCGCCAGCACTGTCGGCCCACAGCCCGTATCGCGTATCAAATCCGAAGGCCCATAATTTTTATCTGCCCAGCGGGGGTCTGTCTGGTTGTAATAAACGACCTGCCCGTCTGACCCTGCGCGTTCCGGAAACCCTTCGTCCTCCGAAGGCTTTACACGCCCCGACATTGCCATCGTCTGCCTTGCGGGGGAAGGTTCCGGAGTATGGGCTTTGTTTGGAAAAACCGGAGGGAACCAAAGCAGCAGGGCAAGCACAGCGCAGCTTGTCAGAAAGCGTTTCAGGCATTGCAGCTTTTTTCTGCGTCCAAAGCAAAGCGTAGCAAGCTGCGCGACTGCAATTAGAAATATCCCAATGATAAGCAAATTTTTCATTCGTTCCACTCCCTTTTTCCTGCGCTTTCATTTGTTATAGTTTAACAAATCTTTCTGAAAAAACTCTTTCTATAATCTTTCGATTCCCTTAAGGGTTTCTTTCAAATTTCAAACCATGTTCCCATTTTGGGCAAAAAGAAAGGCGGAGTCCCCTCCGCCATCTTCCGGTTTCCCGTTTATTCCATGATTTCTGCCGCCATCTGCGCAAAGCCTTCTTCACCAAGGTTCAGGTCAAAGCCAATCAGGCCGTAGTACAAGCCGTCCTCCTGCCAGTAGTAGGATTCGGATACTTTTCTTTCCACTTTGTCAGCGCCATAGCCGATGTTCAGCTTGCCAGCCTCCTGGAGCGCGAGCTCCTCCTCTGTGGGTTCATAGTCAGGCGGTACAAACAGATTCTCATGCGCGCTGTATCCCTTTTGAGCTTCCTGGCCCGCGTCCACATAATGGTTGCCCTCATCAATAATCAAAGTAACTCTGTTGCCGTCCTTATCCTCATAAGATGCTGACAGCCTCTTATAGGCTTTCCCCATCTCGTTTCCGTTTGCATCCACGCCGAAATTCTCTCCTGTGCCGCCGTCCTTAAACGTCATGCCGTTAGAGAAGCTCTCCACAAGGTTCGCGTCCAGCCCCAGCTTGTCATCTGCCTTTTCCAGCTGTGCAAAAGTCTTGATATCTTTCGTAGTGCCGCCCGTAGTTCCTGCCAGGTTGCTCACCGCCGCATAAGCCGTTACAGACATCACGCATACCGCTGCCGCTACTGCAATCTTCTTAGAAATACCCATAAATTTTCTCTCCTTTCGACTTCTGGCCTCCGCCTCAATTTTCACATTCTCCAGCAGATATGGGGAGGCTGCCACATCTCTCACCTTATTCTCCAGCGCATGCTTCAGAATCTGGTCAAACTTTTCATTTTCCATAAACTAAGCCCCCTTCTTTGTATTGTCCTTCCAATGCTTTTTTCAGCTGGCGTTTCGCCGCAAACAGGCGGGATTTCACCGTTGCCTCCAGCGAAGACGTAGCCTGTGCGATTTCCCGTATGGAAAACCCGTTGAAATAATAGAACACAACTGTCGCCCTCTGCTTTCTGCCCAGCCCGTCAATGGCGCGGTATAACGCTTCATACTCTGAATGTTCCTCGCTGGGATAGCAGTCAAATACCGGCGGTATTGTCCGTTCCACAGCCTCACACCATTCCATCGGCAGCAGACGCCGTTTTTTGTCCATCGTTTTCCATGCGCATCTTGTCAGCGTTTTGAAAAACCATGCGCGGAACCGCTCTGCTTCCTGCAGGTCCCGAATGTGCAGAAGACACTGTACAAATGTTTCCTGTGCAATATCCTCCGCAAGGGAAGAATCGCCTGTAATGAGAGCCGCGGTGCGCACCGCTTCCTGCTGATATGCGGCAAATAATTCGTCGAATGCAGTTTCATCGCCCAGCTGCATCTGCCGTACCAATACCGCAGTTTCTTCTATCCTCAAAATAAGGCCTCCTTTTCTCCTTGGAACGTCGTTTCTTCCATGAGCATTCGGCATTGGGTTTCCCCTTGCCTCTGCCTCTGGTTTCACTCGCCGCCCTTTATTGACGCGTCTGCATATAAGAGTCAAAAAAGGTCAAAAAGGTTTTATCATTCTGAAAAAAAAGTGAAAATTTTTTTTGCCGAAAAGAAAAAAGCAGGGCTTCTGCAAGACAATCGTCCCGCAAAAGTCCCCATTTATTTGACTTGTTCCTGTTGTATCTTGTTCAGAAATCCAGCTGAAACAGACGTCCGGCTTATGCCTCCGACCATTTTTCCCGCAGCTTGTCGATTTCCTCGTCCTCGATATATTCGTCATATGTCATCTGTCTGTCGATAACGCCGCCGGGCAGTATTTCAATCATTCTGTCCGCAATGGTCTGTACAAACTGATGGTCATGCGAATCAAACAGCAGCGTGCCTTTGTATTCCGTCAACCCTTCATTCAGTGCTGTGATGGATTCCAAATCAAGGTGGTTCGTCGGCTCGTCCAGTATCATCACATTCGCGCCGCTTATCATCATTTTGCAGAGCATACAGCGGACGCGCTCCCCGCCGGAAAGCACCTGCGCTTCCTTCAGGGCTTCTTCCCCGCTGAACAGCATACGCCCCAGCCAGCCGCGGATATCCGCGTCATACTGCTCGCCTTCCTTTGCGAAGGGACGCAGCCATTCAATCAGCGAATCCTTGCAGCCGTCAAAAAACTCCGAATTGTCCTTGGGGAAATACGCCGTTTTCGTCGTAACACCCCATTTGAAGCTGCCTTCGTCCGGCTCCATTTCGCCTGTTAAAATCTGGAACAGCGTCGTCCGCGCAATTTCGTCCCTGCCCACAAATGCAACTTTTTCATGCGGGCGAATCATAAAGCTGACGTTGTTCAGCACCTTCTTGCCGTCAATGGTCTTGGAAATTCCTTCCACCAGCAGCACATCGTTGCCGACCTCCCTGTCCTGCTTAAAGCTGCAAAACGGATAGCGGCGGCTGGAAGGCTTAATGGTATCCATTTGCAGGTTATCCAGCAGTTTTTTACGGCTGGTTGCCTGCTTCGCCTTAGAAGCGTTCGCGCTGAAACGTGCGATAAAGTCCTGCAATTCCTTTATTTTCTGCTCTACACGCTTGTTCTGGTCTTTCAGCTGCCTCTGCGTCATCTGCGTATAGCTGTACCAGAAATCGTAGTTGCCGACAAACATTGTAATTTTGCCATAGTCAATATCCGCAATATTCGTGCAGACTTTATTCAGAAAATGCCTGTCATGCGAAACAACAATGACCGTATTTTCAAAATCCATCAGGAAATCCTCCAGCCATTTGATGGCATGAATATCCAGATGGTTGGTAGGCTCGTCCAGCAGCAACAAATCCGGATTTCCGAATAACGCCTGTGCCAGCAGGACTTTTACCTTCTGCGTGCCAGTCAGTTCCTTCATTTTCAGATAGTGGAATTCATTTGTCACGCCCAGACCATTCATCAGTATTTCCGCATTGGATTCCGCAGACCAGCCGTCCAGCTCCGCAAATTCCCCTTCCAGTTCAGAAACCTTTATTCCGTCCTCATCAGAAAAATCCTCTTTGCTGTAAAGCGCGTCCTTTTCCTTCATAATATCGAACAGTCTCTTGTGACCATACAACACCGTTTCCACTACGCCAAATTCGTCAAACAGGAAATGGTCCTGTTTCAGCACTGCCATGCGTTCCCCCGGCGTAATAAATACCGAGCCTTTGTTTGGCTCCATCTCACCCGCCAGTATCCGCAGAAACGTCGATTTTCCCGCGCCGTTTGCGCCAATCAGGCCGTAACAGTTCCCCTTCGTAAAATTGATGTTTACATCATTAAAAAGCACTCTGCCCCCGTATTGCAGGCTGACTCCCTGTGCTGCTATCATTTTCTTCTCTCCTTTTATCTGTTATGATTTCGGTGTCCTTCGCCAGATGAAGTATGATACCTTTCCGAAGCGGAGCCCCAGAAAAACTTTGTTTTTCTGCGGTCGCGTTGCTCCGCAAAGCGGAGTGTAAAAGGCATTTTTACCGCAAGCGGTAAAATACCTTTCCCCCTCCGCCTTTCTCCGCTTCTCCGCGGACATTATACCATCATTTTCCCAAAAGAAAAAGAGGGAATTTCCCAAAGGTATTTTCAGATGTATAATAAGCTGTAAAATTATCAAAAACAAATTTTTCTGTCACAAAAGAAAAGCTCCTGACAGTATTCTCCGCTGTCAGGAACTTTATTTCAGCTGTTTCCTTTTGAACTTTCAAAAACAATCTTTTGCCGCCTTTTTATCTCGGAGAAAAAATCATGACTTCTAAATCGTCATCATAAGCCCTTCCCATTTCTATGCCGTCTAATTCTGCAATCAAAACGTCAAGCGTCAGAAGTACCTTATTATTGTCTGTCAAGTGTCCGCCTCGAAGCGTTCCACTGTTGTCCGCCCCGCTGATATGAACATGCAGCAGTGTTTCCCCTGCGTCATCATGGCAAATCATGCCTGAAATATTCGTTACGGAAACAGGGTCTGAAACGCGCAGCGGGGCGCCATATCCATACCCTGCCTTTTTATCAGGCAGAGATACCGGAACCAGATATTCCAGGCCATCTAAGCTGCCGATGCCGGAAAGTATAACACCATTATTGATATTGTATTTTTCGCAAATCTGCTTTAATCCTTCCATGACGTTCTCGCCAGGGCTGATACGTGCCGCTATCACTTTTTTAATGCCGCCTTGCGCCATCTGAATCATGTTATACACTCCCTTCCTTCAAAAACTTATTTCATCACAAGTATCCTGCGCTTCCGCGCATGTTTGGGAGGAGGGGCAGCGGCAAATCCGCAAATGCCGCTGCCTTTCTCAAAAATAGATATTGGGAATTTATTTTACTGTAACGCCCATATCCTTCTCAAATACTTTCACCAGAGCGCACTGATCCTCATCAATCAGCCCGTCTTCCTCCATCTGCCTCATGCAGTTCAAAACAACCGCAGACATCGGAATTTCCACGCCCATTTCATCTGCCAGATTCACAGCGTTTTTCATATCTTTATAATGTACTGCAATACGTGCACTGGCGCTGAAATCTCTTGCCAAAATCTTTGGTACTTTAATATCCATAACGGCATTTTGTGCCGCACCATCTTTGATGGCTTCATACAACCTTGCAGGATTCAGCCCTGCCTTTACCGCGTACGCATATGCCTCGCCAACCGCGACCAGATTACAGCCTACAATCATGTTATTTGCTAATTTCGCTACAGAGCCGCAGCCTGTGGAACCCATATAAGTCACAGTTGAGCCAACACAATACAACAAATCCGTTATACTGTCAAAAACTTCTTTTTCACCTCCGCACATAATTACCAGTGTCCCTGCTATCGCGCCTGTTTCTCCGCCGCTGACCGGGGAATCCAGCAGCTGCATTCCAGCCTTCTGTACCTTCGGAAAAAGCCCGCGTATAATACCCGGCGCAGTCGAACTGAAATCCACAATCACCGTTTCAGGCTTTGCCTTTTGTATAATCTCCAGCACTGTGCTTTCAACCAGTTCATTTTTGGGCAGGCAGAGAAAAATTACATCGCTGCTGCGGTAAATTTCATCTGCATCTGCGGCAATTTTTCCGCCTGCCTGTGCAAAGCGTTCCCTTGCGGCTTCAAAGACATCAAAGCCGGTTATATCACAGCCGCTTTTTTTCAGCAGATTTGTCGCCATGGGCAAACCCATAATACCCATTCCAATAAATCCGATTTTTTTCATCTTTTTCTCCTCCGGTTATTTATTCGGAACATGAATCGCACGTTTCTCCGCAGCCAGAGCCGCTTCCCTGAGTGCCTCCGTAACAGTCGGGTGCGCGTGTA
>CAMQRG010000088.1 GCA_947036475.1 uncultured Clostridia bacterium | reverse complement strand
CTTGTCTTTTTCCGGCTTCCGCCGGTTGAATTGACTATGGGTTGTGTGTTCTTATCCATTGTTCAGTTTTCAAGGATCCGCTCCGCTTTCTCAGCGGCGAAGTCTATCTTATCAGATGTGATTTCGTTTGTCAAGCACTTTTTTCGATTTTTTCAATCTTTTTTTGCTTGTCCGCTCTGGCATTTCTTACCTCAGCGGCAAAATCTATCTTATCAGATACATTTTTGTTTGTCAAGCACTTTTTTCGATTTTTTTCAATCTTTTTCCTGCCTGGCCGCCCTGGCTGTGTTTCTCACCTCAGCGGCTTTATCATTATACCCCATTCATGGAATTTGTCAACACTTTTTTCCAATTTTTTTCAGCTTTTTTTAAGATTCTTTTGAAAACCCCTGTTTTCCTGCATTTTTCGCAGATTTTCCGTTGCGTCTTTCTCTATTCTCTCAACCAGTTCCCAGCTGATTACCTGCCCCTCCGCCAAATCGTCCATATCCAGCATTACGACCTGTTCCCCGTTCCTCACCAGGTATTTTTTATCGCCAAGTTTTTTATAGACCTTTTCCCCGCACACCGCCGCAAACCTCTCCCCGTTTTCCGCCCGTATGTCCTTCTTCTCCATGTATGAAAATAAATGCCCTTCTGCGGTGTCTGCCCCATAGCCAATCGCCGCCGAAAGTATCCCCGCATATACTATGTATTTTCCCATACGCACCAGCTCCTTTCCCTTATTATATTCTTTTTTACGAAGATATTCAAGAATCAGAATAGATTTTATACTTTTAGGATAGAAAAATAAATATCGCCTTTCTGAAAGGAAGTATACAAATGATTGATTACGCCCCTTTTTGGGAAACCCTGAAAAACTCGCCGGAAAACTGGTATACGCTTACCAGCAGGCATCACCTTTCTCACAGCACCCTCCACCGCCTGAAACACAATAAAGACATTTCCACAAAAACTATCAATGACCTCTGCCGTATATTGGACTGCCCTGTGGAATGCATACTGCGCTATCTGCCCAACGAAGGCGACCAGCCACTCTGATAGAAAAATATCCCCCTGCATATCTGTCGAGCCGTTCCGAAACCTCGGTCAATTTATTTTCCTACATATTATATAGGAAAACAAAAATAAGCATGCACCTTCACAAAAAACGTCAGACTGCCCTGTCGTTGACCCGTTCCGGCGGAAATGCTATAATGTAGCGCAGACATCGGACAAAAACGGGTATATACTCGGAAAAGCTGGATTATACTGAATGAAAAGGGGAAACAGAGGTGGAAAAAATTTGGACTACGGAATGATTTTTCTAATCGCGCTCAGTCTGGCGATGGACGCCTTTGCGGTTTCCATTTCCAATGGTGTTTCTGTGCGCGGCTTTGGCAAAAAAGACGCTGTGCGGCAGGGGATTTATTTCGGCATGTTTCAGTTCCTGATGCCGCTCATCGGCTGGTTTCTGGGCAGTCGTGTAAAAGACTGCATCGCTGCTGTTGACCATTGGATTGCGTTCCTGCTTTTGGCAGTCATCGGCGCAAATATGATACGCGAAAGCCTGAAAGAAGAAGATGCACCAGAGGAAAATCAGCTGACCTCAAAAGTGCTGATCCTTCAGGCCATTGCGACAAGCATCGACGCGCTGGCGGTCGGTATCAGCTTTGCCCTGCTGGACGTGGATATCCTTACAGCCGGGCTCATCATCGGTATTGTTGCGTTCGCGCTTTCGTTCACAGGCGGCATACTGGGCAAAGGACTGGGCAATTTTCTTCAGGCGAAAGCGGCATTTGCGGGCGGAGCCGTATTGATATTGATTGGACTGAAAATACTGATTGAGCATTTGTTTTTTATGGGATAAGGAGGGCAAAAGATGGAATGGCTCCAGACTTTTGATACAGAAGTTTTACAGTGGCTACGGGAAACCCTTTCCACACCATTTATGGACCAGCTGATGGTACTGATATCCACACTGGGCAACGCAGGCGCACTCTGGCTCTTTCTGGGTGCATTGTTCCTTTTTATGGGAATACGCAGGAAAAACTGGCGGGATATGGGTATCCTGCTTCTGCTGTGTGTCGGCGCAAGCGCTCTGGTCTGCAACCTGATATTAAAGCCCTGCGTGAACAGGATACGCCCCTATGACCTGCTGGGCTATGCGGATACACTTTTAATCCCCCCTTTGCATGACGCTTCTTTCCCCTCCGGGCATACGGCGGCATGCTTCGCGGCGGCAACGGCAGTCTATGCCAAAAACCGTACATGGGGCTGTGCGGCATATATTTTCGGCGTAGTAATGGGCTTTTCGCGGCTGTATCTGGGCGTACATTTTCCTACTGACGTACTGGCCGGGGCTATAGTCGGCACAGCAATGGCCGCGCTAACCGTCTGCCTGCTTCAGAAACATCAAAAAGAGGACAATTTGAAAAAATAAATCTGGAAATCATTGCAAAATACGCCAGTTTCGGGTAAAATAAAGCGACAGTTATCAAAAATAATGCTTCGCAAAAAAGCCTGAAGGGAAGGATAGAAAAATGGCGTTACCCGTGATATACCAGCTTATGACGATGGTAATTTTAATGGTCATCGGCGTAATCCTGCAAAAGAAAAAGATACTGTCCCTTGATAATTCCAAGGGACTTTCCATTGTGCTGACGCGCGTAGCCGTACCATGCAACATGGTTGTGCTTCTGCAAAGGGAATATTCCCGCGAAATTTTCAACGGTTTCCTTGTAACCTGCGGCGCAACATACCTCATCTGCTGCATAGGCGCGGCGATGTTCTTTATTGTCGGCAAACTGCTCAAAATGAAGCCGCGGGAACTGGGGCTTTTTTCCGGCGGCGGCGTTTACAGCAACGTCATATTCATGGGACAACCCCTGATAATGGCAATGTACGGCGCAGAAGGCCTGATTTTCTGCGTAGCCGTCATGTTTACCTGCAATGTGTTCCTGTTCACTGTCTGCTCCATACTGTTTGGCATGGGCGGCAAACACAGAAAACCGGCTTTGCAGATGCTGAAAGAGGCATTCCTCAACCTTATCTGCCTGTCTGCCGTAGTGGGTGTGTTCTGCTTCGTCAATTCCATATCACTGCCCGGGCCGATTTACGATGTTTTGCAGTATTCCGCGAATACAACAGTCAGCCTTTCCATGATTTATATTGGCTCTCTGCTTGCCGCCGCGAATCTGCGCGAAATCTTCCGGGATAAAGTTGTGTATATTTTCAGCTTTTTCACGCTGATTGTATTGCCGATTCTGACAAAGGCCATCTGCGGACTGTTTATGGAAGGAATCGCATTAAGCGTGCTTGTGGTGTTGATGGGTACCCCTGCTGCCGCCGCGCTGCCTTCCTTCGCAGAGCTTTACGGCAACGATGAAAAACGCGCATCGCAGTATACCTTCGTTTCTACAATCATCTCTGTGGTAACGCTGCCGCTTGTAGCAGAATTTTTGTGCCAGTAAAAACAGTAAAAAGACAGACAACTGCCGTCCGGCGTTATGGGCGTTTGTCTGTCTTTTTTATTTTCCTTGGAAACAATAAATTGTCCTTAATCTTTCATCTGCGCCTGTCGAACGGCATGCCGCCAGCCAGCCTCAAGCCCCGCAGCTTCTTCTTTCGATATCACTGGTGAAAACGCCTCCGCAACCTGCCAGTTCCGCCGAATCTCCGCGAAATCCGACCAGTACCCTACCGCAAGCCCTGCCAGATACGCCGCGCCCAGCGCAGTCGTTTCCAGCGTGGACGGACGCAATACAGGCACACCCGTAATATCCGCCTGAAACTGCAGCAGAAACGCGTTTGCCGCCGCACCGCCGTCCGCACGCAGTTCCGCAAGCGGTATACCCGCGTCCTGTTCCATTGCCCGCAGTACGTCACACGTCTGGTATGCCATAGATTCCACCGCCGCACGCACGATATGTGCCCGATTCGCGCCCCGCGTCAGCCCTGTCAGCACACCCCGCGCGTAAGGGTCCCAATACGGCGCGCCCAGTCCGACAAACGCCGGCACCAGATACACCCCGCAGTTATCCGCCACAGAGCGGCACAGACCCTCTGTTTCCGCCGCAGAGGAAATCAGCCCAAGTTCGTCCCTGAGCCACTGTATCGCCGCACCAGCCACGAAAACGGAGCCTTCCAGCGCATACGTAACCTTTCCTTTCAGCCCCCACGCAATTGTCGTAATCAGCCCATTCCGCGAAAAAAACGGCTTCTCTCCTGTATTCATCAGCAGGAAACAGCCTGTCCCATACGTATTTTTTGCCGCACCGGGAGAAAAGCACGCCTGCCCGAATAACGCCGCCTGCTGGTCGCCCGCCGCCCCTGCAATCGGGATTGCCGCCCCGAACAGTGCAGGCAGGGAATGTCCAAACAGCCCTGATGAGGGGCGCACCTTCGGCAGTATACTCTCCGGTATGCCAAGCAGCTCCAAAATCTCCGCGTCCCATTTCAGCGTATGAATATTGAACAGCATCGTTCTGGAGGCATTGGAGTAATCCGTAGCATGCACCTGCCCGCCGGTCAGGTTCCAAATCAGCCAGGTATCCACCGTCCCGAACAGAAGATTGCCGGATTCCGCCAGCTTTGCCGCCTCTGGAACATTCTGCAATACCCAGCGGATTTTTGTCGCAGAAAAATACGCGTCTATCGGCAGTCCCGTCTTTTCTCGGAACATATTTTCCAACCCCTGCCCTTTCAGCGAATCGCAGTACGGCGCAGTCCGGCGGCACTGCCACACAACCGCAGGGCAGACCGGCCTGCCGCTGCGCTTATCCCAAAGCACAGCCGTCTCCCGCTGGTTTGTAATACCTATCGCCGCAACCTCCGCCGCGGAAATGCCCTGCTTTTCCAGCACAGCCCGCGCCGTTTCCAGCTGTGTCTGCCAAATCTCCGCCGCATCATGCTCCACCCAGCCGGGCTGAGGATAATACTGCCTGAATTCTTTCTGCGCAATGGAAAGCGGCTGCCCGGAACGGTCAAATAATATCGCCCGCGAGCTTGTTGTGCCCTGGTCAAGCGCAAGAATATATTTCATAATTCCCCCTCCTTTTTTCCCGCGAAACGCAGTTTCGCGCAATCTTCTTTGCTTCTTTCTTTGAAAGAAAGAAGCAGGGTACGGGACAGCGTCCCGCGGTCTTACGGTCTTACCGCTTACCTCTCCAGATACTCCCGCAAAAGCCGCTCCATGCCCGCCAAATCCGCCGCGGCATTCAGCTTCCCGCGTAACTCCGCCGCTCCCGGCAGCCCCTTCATGTACCAGGCCGTGTGCTTGCGCATCTCACGCACGCCGATGTATTCCCCCTTATACTCCACAAGCATCTCTGCGTGCCGCAGAGCCTTCTCTACGCGCTCCTCCGCGGTGGGTTCCGGCAGAAGCTCTCCTGTCTGCAAATACCGCAGTATCCGCCGGAATATCCATGGATTCCCCTGTGCGCCGCGCCCCACCATAACCGCATCGCACCCCGTTTCGTCCAGCAGCCGTTCCGCGTCCTGCGGCGTAAACACGTCCCCATTGCCAATGACCGGAATACTCACCGCGCGTTTCACCTCTCGAATACAGCCCCAGTCGGCCTTTCCGCTGTAATACTGCTCCCGCGTGCGCCCATGCACCGCCACAGCCGCCGCGCCGTTCGCCTCGGCAATCCGGGCAATTTCGGCAGCATTCAGGTGCGCATCATCGAAGCCCTTACGGATTTTTATGGTAACAGGTTTTTTCTGTGCCTCCGCCAGCGCCCGCACGATTTTCCCCACAAGCTCCGGTGTTTTCGTCAGCGCGCTCCCCTCGCCGTTTTTCACGATTTTCGGCGCGGGACACCCCATATTCACGTCAATCACATCAATCGGATACCCCTCAATCTTCCGCGCCATCGCCCCCAATATTTCCGGGTCAGAGCCGAAAAGCTGCACCGCCGCCGGTCTTTCCTCCGCCGCAACGCGCAGCAGCTCCGTTGTATTTTTATTTTCGTATAAAATCCCCTTCGCGCTCACCATTTCAGAATACACCAGCCCGCAGCCCATCTCCTTACAGAGCAGGCGGAACGGCAAATCCGTCACCCCTGCCATCGGCGCAAGGAAAACATTATTTTCCAGTTCCAAATTTCCGATTTTCATATCTGACACCTCACTGTCCCGCTATCATACCAGAATAGCGGCGCGAAAGCAAGCGTCCGGCCTTTTTCCGCGCAAAAAGGGCAGGCCCGAAGGCCCGCCCCAAAATTTGAAAGCATTTGAAATTCTTTTTTGTGAAATTACTGGAGAAGCTGAAGGATACCCTGAGGAACCTGATTTGCCTGTGCAAGCATAGCCTGAGCAGCCTGAACCAGAATGTTGTTCTTCGTGTATGCCATCATTTCCTCTGCCATGTCTGTATCTCTGATGCGGCTTTCCGCAGCAGTGATGTTTTCTGCCTGAACACCAAGGTTGTTGATGGTGTGCTCCAGTCTGTTCTGAACAGCACCCAGGTCACCGCGCTGAGAAGATACTGTGTTGATAGCGTCTTTGATTTTCTTGATTGCATCAGCAGCGTCTTCCTGTGTTCCGATGGAAAGGCCGTTAATCTTAAGACCTTTTGTGCTCATATCCTTAATATCCAGGGATACTTTCTGGAAATCCTCGGATGTGTCGCCAACCTGGAGAACCAGAGCCTTGCCAGGAGTTGTATCTGTTGCTTTGTTTGCATAAACCAGGCTGTCGAAACCTGCCTGTGTTTTCAGCTCGTCAAGGAATTCTGTGTTGCCAACTTTTTCATGAATAGACATTTTCTGTGTAGCCTTATCATAACCGATTGTGAATACTGTGTTGTTCTGCTGGGAAAGTTTTTCTCTCGCAGCTTCAAGCAGCTTAGCATCGCCATCTTCGAATTTGCTCAGGTCGATTACGTTTGCCGTACCGTCAGCAACCTTGCTGTCCGCGCCAACCTTGAAGGTATATTTTTCCTTACCGATTGTGATTGTTGCGCCGTCTTTTACAAGTTCTTCTGTCAGGTCAAATGTTGTGCTTGCCAGCTGGCCGGGAGCCGCCGCTGTACCCTTTACGTTGTTGATTGTACCAACGTTGATTGTACCTGTCTGGCTGGAATCGCCAGCAGCTGCGGGTGTGTATGTCTGCGCTGTTTCCTGGAAATCTACTGTAAAACCGTTATTTGTTGCAGTAACAACTACATTGTCAAGCTTTGTGTAATTTGCAGTGCCTGCCGCACCTGCTGTATTTGCAGTATTGAACGCATTTTCAACAGCCTGTTTGACTGCGTCTATTGCATCCTGCTTTGTGCTGGCATCGGTAATTGCCAATCCAGAAAGGTCAACGTCTACGCCGCCAATCTTAACTGTGCCAAGGGCTTTAATCTTATCCGCATCGCCAGCCTGGAGTGTATCCGTAGGCGTACCCGTCAGGTTAACGCCTGTTACAGTACCTGTGAACTGCGTACCAGCCGCAGGTGTACCAGCTGTGAATGTACCGCCGCCTGCGCCGCCTGCCGGTTTCAATGTCAGGTCGAATACCATATCAGGGTCTACAACTTCTGTCTGGTCAGCAGGAACAGCAGCCTGTTCGAATTTGATTTTGGAGCCGTCAACTGTTGCATCAAATGCCTGGCCGCCAATCAGCTTGTTCTGGCCTGCAGCTTCGTCAAATTTTGCTTTGATAGCATTCGCCAGGTCTTCTCCGGAAATTTCTGTATCTGCTTCCAGCTCACCATTTGCAGCAGTTGCACCAGCTTTGAATTCCAGTTCAAATGTTGTGCCGCCAATTTTCACTTCCAGCTTGTCGCCAGCCGCACCTTTGACAACTGTATCATGGAAATCAACTTCAAAGCTCGTCTTTGTCGCTGTTACTTCATCGCCGTGCAAAACAGTTTTCTCGCCTACTTCGTTTGTAGGGTCAGTTGCCACATCTGTAAGGATAGGAACATCTGTCTGTTCGCCGCCCTTTACAACGCTGCCTTTGGAGTCCATGGAACCGTCCAGCAGGTTCAGGCCGTTGAAGTTTGTGGACTGGGAAATTCTGTCAATTTCTTCCA
>CAMQRG010000087.1 GCA_947036475.1 uncultured Clostridia bacterium | reverse complement strand
AGCGTCAGATGTGTATAAGAGACAGATAATATATTTTCAAGAAAACGTTTTCTCGAATGTAAAACAATTCGTGCAGAAAAAGAAACGGGATAATATTTTTAAGAAAAAAGTTGTTAAAACTGGACAGGCAGCAGCGGGCAGAGCCTGCAACATGAATGGAGGAAAGAACATGAGCGAAACAGATGTAAGAAGCTATATAGCGGGATTGATTGAGAAGGCAAGAGCAGCGCAGAAAGTAGCAGAGGGATTTACGCAGGCACAGGTTGACAGGCTTGCAGGCGCGGTCTGCTATGAGATTTACCACAATAAGGAGCTGATTCGCGAACTGGCGGAATTCGCGATGGAAGAAACAGAATTAGGCGATGTTCCTTCCAAAATCGGAAAGGTGACAGGGAAATGCCGCGCAATGTGGCATGACGTGAAAAACGTAAAAACAGTCGGTATTACGGAGGAAATTCCGGAAAAAGGACTGGTTCGGATTTCAAAGCCCGTAGGCGTAATTGGCTCCCTCGTACCCAGTACACAGCCGGAAATGCACCCGATTGTACAGACAGTTAACGCGTTGAAGGCGAGAGATGCGATTATTTTTGCGCCCCATCCCCGCGGCAAAAAGACAAGCGTTAAGACTGTGGATATTATCCGCGGCATCATTAAGAAATATGGCGCGCCTGAGGATTTGGTCATCTGCATTCCTGAACCTACGGTTGAAATTACAAACGAACTGATGGCACAGAGCGACCTTGTTATTGCCACAGGCGGTCAGGGCATGGTAAGGGCGGCATATTCTTCCGGCAGGCCGGCGTTTGGCGTTGGTGCGGGCAATGCGAATATTGTTATTGATTCCACAGCAAACCTTGCGGAAGCTGCCACGAAAATCAAAAACAGCAAGACTTTCGACCTTGCGGCGGGCTGCTCCTGCGATAATGCGGTTATCATTTTAGAAGATGTATACGAAAAGATGCTGGAGGAATTTGCGAAGGTTGGCGCGCACATGGTAAACGCGGAGGATAAGGAAAAGCTGAAACATACCATCTGGCCGGCGTGGCCCAACAATCACGCAATCAACAGGGACGTTGTTGCAAAGCCGGCGCGTTACATCGCGGAGCTTGCGGAAATTCAGGTTCCGGAAGATACCTGTATCCTGCTTGCGGAGGAAAGCGGTTCCGGCGAAGCGTATCCGTTCAGCGGTGAAAAAATGTGTGTGACGATTGCGGTTTATAAAGCAAAGGATATAGATGACGCGATTCGCATTGTAAACGCAAACCTTGCATATTCCGGCGCAGGCCATTCCTGTGGTATTTATTCTAATACACCTGAAAATGTGGAAAAATATGCGTTGTCTACATATACGACAAGAGTGACTGTGAACCTGCCGAATGCGCTGACAAATACAGGCAGCTGGGTATGCGGTATGCCGGCAACAAGCTCTCTTGGCTGCGGCACATGGGGCGGCAATATCTGTTCCGAAAACATTACTTTGAAACATTACATGAACAACACATGGGTTATCCGCGAAATTCCCAGCTTTGAACCTTCAGATGAGGAACTTTGGGCAGGTTTTGTGCCTGAAAAGTAAAAATCGGGCAAGCAGGTGATTTTTATGAAAGAAAGAATTGCATGCGCGGCATTACAAAAGAAAAAAATGCCTGCGGAACAGGCGGCGGCATTGATTGAGAAAGATATGCTGGTAGCATTTGGGGGATATACTTCTTCGGGTTATCCGAAAAGTATCGCCCATGAACTGGTTAAGAGGAAAGCGGGGCAGCCGGATTTTACAATCCGCATGCTTACGGGGGCGAATGTGGGTCCTTTGGATACTGTCCTGGGCGGGGCAGAAATTATTTCCTGGCGCGCGCCTATGATTGAAAGCAAAACGATTGCGAAACAGGCTAACAGTGGCAGCGTGCAGTATGTAGAGCAGCAGATGAATAAAATGCCGGGCTGGGTTACCGGCGGTGTTTTTGGAAAAATTGATGTTGCGGTAGTAGAAGCGTTGTATATTACGGAAGAAGGCGGTATTGTGCCGACTTCTTCCGTAGGAATGGTGCCGCATTTCGTGAATCAGGCGGAAAAAATCATTGTGGAAATCAATACGGCACAGCCTGCGGCTTTAGATGGAATGCATGATATTTACATACCGGAAAAGGGGCAGCCGATACCATTGACAGATGCGGCGGAACGTATTGGAAAACCTTATATGACAGTGGATATTGAAAAAATTTACGCGGTTGTAGAAAGCGGCGAACTTGATGAAGCGGCTTCGGCGGGAGAGGGAAAACCGGAAAACCGGAAGATTGCGGAAAACCTTATCAACTTCCTTCGGGCAGAGGCGGAATGTGCGCCGGACGGGAAACTGCCGCCTTTGCAGACAGGCTTTGGCGGCCTTGCGGCGGAAATTGCAAGAGGGCTTGCAAAATCAGATTTTACAGACCTGACATTTTTCTGCGGAGGAATCACAGACGCAGTTCTGGAACTCATCGAAACAGGGAAGGTTCGGGCGGTTTCTGCGGGTTCTATCCAAATGACGCCGAAGGCGGTTCGGCTTATGGAGGAAAATCCGGCGCTGTTTCGGGAAAAGATTATCCTTCGGAATACAGATATCACAAACTGCGCGGAAACGATTGGACGGATGGGCATTATTGCGTTGACGAGCGGCATTGAAATGGATATGTATGGAAACGTGAACAGCAGCCATATAGCAGGGACTCAGGTTGTAAATGGTTTGGGCGGTGGTGCGAATTTCGCTGAGAATGCCGCACTTTCTATATTGCTCATGCCATCGGAAAATAAAGGGGGCGCAATTTCCACAATTGTTCCAATGGTATCCCATCAGGATATCAGCGAACATGACATTGATGTGGTGATAACGGAAAACGGCATTGCCGACCTTCGGGGAAAGGACGACAGGCAGCGTGCGGCCTGCATCATCGAAAACTGCGCGGGTATACATTACAGGGAAAAACTGAACGCATATTTTGAGAGGGCCAAAAAAGAAGCGGGCGGACATCATCCGCAGCTGCTGGCGGAAGCATTTTCCTGGCATATCCGCCTGAAACAGACAGGGACAATGCTGGACGAGGAATGACAGAAAAGGAACATATGGCAAAAGGAGGTAAAATGATGGACAAAACGGCAAAGATTGTATTCAAAAGCCCAACGGCGTTGATTCTGGAAAATGGCGCGGCGGCAGAGCTTGGATTTCACTTACAGAAATTAGGCGTAACAAAAGCGTTGATGGTGACGGATACAGTAATTTACGAACTTGGCGTTGCGGCTGAGGTTATGAAAGCGGCAGAAGAAAAATACGGCATTGCATTTGAAGTATTCAAAGATGTGCTTCCGGAGCCGCCCGTTGAAAATGTATATGCCGCACTGGAGATTTATAAAAACAGCAGATGTGACGGCGTAGTCGGGCTTGGCGGCGGCAGCTCCATTGATGTGGCGAAAGCTGTTGCGATGCTGGTGACAAATGAAGGAAGCTATGAGCAGTTTGCGGGGATTGATAAAGTCCCGAAACGCTGTGCGCCGCTGGTTCTTATGCCTACGACAGCGGGAACCGGCTCGGAAGTTTCGGTATTCTCTATCATGCTGGTAAATGGTTCCAAAGCCGGTGTTGTAGACCAGAATATTTCCGCGAATATCGCGCTGGTTGACCCCCTGCTGACAGCAAGCGTACCAAAGGGCGTTACGGCGGCCACAGGTCTGGACGCGTTCTGCCACCATTTGGAAAGCTATATTTCTACGAATGCATCTCCTTTTTCTAATGCGATATGTTTGGAAGGCATCCGAATAATCTCTCAATATCTGCGTAAGGCGGTTGCAGATGGGAATAATAAGGAGGCACGCTACTGGATGAGTTATGCCAGCACGATTGGCGGCTTTGTAATGAATCTGACAGACGGCGCGGCAGCAAACCATGGACTGGCGTTTGCATTAGGGGCGAAATTCCATGTTGGGCATGGACTGGCAAATGCTGTAATGCTGCCGTATACATTCCCTGTCGTTGGGTTGGCAGAACTGGAAAAAGTACGCAGAATCGGCGAAGCGATGGGGCTGGATTTGGCAGGTCTTTCGGACAGGGAAGCGCTGGATAAGGTTTCCGGGGCAATTACAGCATTGGTAAAAGATGTTGGCTGTCTGCGGCCCCTGCGTTCATTCGGCGCGACAGAGGCAGATTTAGATGACCTGGTTGCAGAAACCAACACGCAGACGAGGGTTATGAATCATTCTACATACCGCCTGACATCGGAGGAAATAAAAGAGATGTTTGCAAAAGCGCTGTGATTCAGCTTTGAGGAAAGGAGAAGGCGTGCCTATGAAAATAGTCAGCGATGGCATACAGAACGGAAAAATCCTTGACAAATACGGAAAAAGAGGGGCGCAGAAAAATAAAGCGGGAATTGCGACATGCTCCCTCCCGTTTACCATTCTGAATGCACCGCAAGGCACAAAATCCTTTGCCATTGTTTTGGAGGATAAGGACGCGGTTCCTGTGACGAAAGGATTTTCCTGGATTCACTGGACAGCCTGCAATATTACAAAAACAGAGGTAAAGGAGAATGCAAGCCAAACGGATAAAGACTTTGTTCAGGGGCTGAACAGCTGGACGAGCATACAGGGAGGCTCTCTGCCGGAACAGGAATGCTGCTGCTATGGCGGAATGGGAGCCCCTGACTGTCCGCATACATACGAACTGTATGTATTTGCGCTGGATTGTATGCTGGAACTGGAGGAAGGATTTTGGCTGAATGCCCTGTATCGGGCAATGGAAGGGCATATTCTGGGCTGTGCAGTGCTGAAAGGCGAATATGACAACTGACTCCGGAAAAATAATCAAACTATGGTCAAAGAGGAGTGGATGAATACTATGAAGAAATTCAGGAGATTTACGGCGGCATTACTTACGCTGACAATGGGCGCGGCTCTTTTTACCGGCTGCCGCGGCGGGGAAACACAGACTGCCGAAGCAGATGGGGACGGGAGCTATACGTTCCAGGTGGGGCACGTTGTAACAGCGGATCATTCCTACCATTTGGGACTTCAGAAATTTGCGGAACTGCTGGACGAAAAGACGGACGGTAAAGTGAAAGTTGAGATTTTCCCTGCAGGGCAGCTGGGAAATGAGGCGGATTTGATTGAAGGTCTGACGATGGGTACGATTGACATGGCGCTTTGCAATTCCGGCAATCTGGCTTCTTTTACAGATTCCTATACCGCGTTTGACCTGCCGTTCCTGTTTAGGGATTCTGCGCATGCGCATGCTGTTCTGGACGGAGAGATTGGGCAGGCGGCACTTGCCAGCCTTGATGTTGTAGGCATCAAGGGCCTGGCAAACTGGGAAAATGGTTTTTTCTGCACTTGGAACAATAAGCGCCCGATTGAAAAGCCGGAAGATATGGCCGGACTGAAAATCAGGGCAAATAACAACCCGATTCATATTTCTGCATACAGCGCGCTTGGCGTAAGCGCGATTACAATGGGCTGGAGCGAGGTTTATACGGCGATTCAGAATGGTACGGTAGATGGTGTCAGTGTATCCATTCCGTCTATGTATACAGCGAATATTCAGGAGGTTGCGCCCTATATTTCGACAAGCAGCGAATTTTATGTAACAGTAATCCTGATGATGAGTAAGAGCCGTTTTGACAGTCTTCCGGCAGATATTCAAACAGCTTTGGTAGAAGCTGCCGAGGAAGCAACTGATTATCAGAGGGAAGTAAACCAGCAGCAGACGGATGAATATATCCAGGCTCTGAAAGACGATGGTTTTACAGTAACAGATATTGACAAGGAAGCATTCAAAGAAGCATGCTGGGATACTGTTTACGACCAGTACGCTGCGCAGATTGGCGAGGATACAATTCAGAGCATTTTGAATGACTATTAAACAGCTGCGTTTGAATGTTGCCAACTATTTTTTCATCGCCCCTCCCGCCGGTATACGAAGGAGGGGCACCTCCCTACAAGGGCAGTTAAAAAAAATAAGAAATCATTTTATGTCGTCTGACAGGAAAGGAGAGCATATGAAACAGCTGGATGCAATAATCAGGAAAGCGGAAGAAATTGCTGCAATTTTTTGCTTTTCCGCAATGAGTATCATTACATTGGTTGCGGTGTTTTTCAGATATGTCCTGAACAATCCAATCATTTGGTCGGAAGAGGCTTCCAGATATCTGATGGTTTGGGGTATCTGCATTGGAATCAGCATCGCAACGGAGAAAAAAGCGCATCTTGGCATTGATATATTTGTTTCCTTCGCACCGCAGAAAATGCGGAGGGGGCTTGAAATTATCAGCGGTATTCTGCTGACGCTGATTTTTGCCATGGTGCTGGCATTATCCATAATATTTGTGAATATGGCGGTTAAAACCGGCAATGTAACGCCGCTGCTCCGTATTCCCTTCTGGATGATTTATCTGGCGCTGCCAATCGGCTTTGCCCTGAGCATGCTGCGTTCCATACAGGTATTGGTGAAGATAATCAAAGGAAATGAGGAAGGGTTTGAGGAGGTGATGCTGTGATGGCAGCCGCATTGTTTATTGTTTTTTTCATTCTTGCGTTTTTGGGTGTGCCAATCGCAGTAGCGCTGCTTGCAGCATCGGCAATCCCGCTGTATTTTTTCACGACAACTGCAATGGCGGTCATTCCCCAGCGTCTGTTCGTTTCCATGGATTCTTTTTCCCTGATGGCACTTCCATTTTTTATGATTGCCGGCGGGCTGATGGCGGAAGGCGGGGTATCCAAACGGCTGGTGAATTTCGCAAATTCCATTGTCGGCGGCCTGCCCGGCGGGCTGGCAATTGTCGCATTTGTTGCTTCGGCATTCATGGGGGCGATTTCCGGCTCTGCAACGGCAACGGTAATTGCGATTGGCTCTATTCTGGTTCCTTCCATGATTGAGGCAGGGTATGACAAACGTTTTGCCGTCACGACGTGTTCTGTTGCGGGCTTTCTTGGAACAATTATTCCGCCCAGTATCCCTATGGTAACATATTCCGTAACGACAGGGGCGTCTACCGGAGATGTATTTTCCGGCGGCATTATTCCTGGCTGCCTGCTGGTAGTATTGATGTCGATATGGTCTTTTGTTTACGGCAGGAAACATGTAAAAACAAATTACAGGTTTTCATTTAAGGAAGTGTTGCGTACATTCATTGAAGCAATCTGGTCTTTGCTGATGCCGCTGATTATTCTGGGCGGTATTTACGGCGGTATTTTTACGCCGACGGAAGCGGCGGCAGCTGCATGCCTGTATGGCCTGCTGGTGGGATTTTTTGTATACAGGGAACTGAACCTGAAAAAGCTGTATAAAGTAATGAAGGATTCTGTTGTTTCGGCAGCCATGGTAATGTTTATCGTTGCAGGCGCGGCAGCATTTGGATTTGTCATGACGCAGGCTTCTATCCCTGTAAAAATGTCCAACTGGATTATCAGCATGACAGACAGCAGGATTGTACTGCTTTTGTTAATCAATCTGCTCCTGCTTTTTATCGGTACGTTTATGGAAACGAATGCAGCGATTCTGATAGTAGCACCGATTTTTATACCGATTTGTCAGGCGTTTGGAATTGATTTGGTACATTTCGGCGTAATGATGATTGTAAACCTGAGTATCGGTATTGTGACCCCGCCGCTGGGCGTGAACCTCTTTGTCGGCGCGAAGCTCGTAGATGGACTGACGGTGAAAGATGTTATAAACAGACATTTGTTTATTTACATCGGCCTGGCCCTGACTGGCCTTTTGCTGATTACCTTCATTCCGGAAATTGTGCTTTTCCTGCCCAATCTGGTGAAGTAAGAGCAGAGCGGCAAAAGTATGACTGCCAGAACTTTTCGTATCATTAAATAAATTTTACGGGACTTGTCCAAACCACTCGTTCAGCGGGAAGTTTGGTTCAAGTCCATTTTTTTTGACAAATATCGCGAAATTGGAAAAAAATTACAATATACACACATGAATGTTCTAAAAACGGGCAACAAAAAAATGAAGACAGCGGGGCTCGAACCCACGACCTCTTGCCTGTCAAACGAAAGATTATATTTTTCAATAGTTTCCTCACATTGTGTTATACACCTCTATATCCACTATTTCCAAGGAATTATTAAATATCGGAAGAACTTTGTCT
>CAMQRG010000086.1 GCA_947036475.1 uncultured Clostridia bacterium | reverse complement strand
GAGATAGCGTAGCGTCTCGTGGGCTCGGAGATGTGTATAAGAGACAGCTATACATATTTTCACTTTTCACAAGGAATTTTCTCTGGCTCAAGGACTTTTTCCTTTGCATAAAATAATGCATAAAATCATTTTATGCATTATCTCCTGACATATTTTTCCTTAATGGACATTCTTATTGATAAACTCCGGCTGCACTTTAGAATACATAATTTTCTGCTCAGAATACAGCCCGTAATATCCGGAAAGCATGTAGCTGACCCCGCAGCAAAGCGCGTAATACCCCATGCCCTTCACGCCGAACAGCTCAATGCAGAGAAATACAGACGTCATCGGGCAGTTCGTTACGCCGCAGAACACCGCCGCCATTCCCAGCGAAGCCGCAAACGAAGGCGGAAGCCCCAGCAAAGGACCCGCTACACAGCCGAATGTCGCGCCGATAAAAAAGGAAGGGACAATTTCGCCGCCCTTGAAACCCGCTCCGAGCGTCAATGCCGTAAAGAGTATTTTCAGCAGAAACGCGCCCGTTTCCGCCTCCCCGCCAATTGCCCGCTCAATCAGTTCCATGCCTGCACCGTTGTAATCCCTGGTACCAACAAGGTATGTCAGCCCGATTACCAGCAAGCCGCCCACAAACACCCGCAGCAGCGGATTCGGGAAATACCGCCTGTATCTGCCCGAAACCTGCTCCATCACCACGCAGAACAGGATACTCAGCAAAGCACAGCCTATCCCCAAAAGCCCCACGCACCAGCCGGCATTCAGCGTGATTTCCGTTGGAATGCCGAGCACGTGATAAAACGGCGCCGTAATGCCTGCGCCTTTGGCAAGCCCCGCCGCCACCAGTGCGGAAATCGTACAGGGGACAATTGCAGAATAATGCATCACACCAACGGTAATGACTTCCATCGCAAACACCACGGCAGTCAGCGGTGTACCAAACAGAGCCGAAAACCCTGCCGCCATGCCGCACATCGTCATTATGCGTTCTTCCCGCTCATTCAGCTCTACTTCCCTGCCAAGCCATGAGGCAATACTGCCGCCCAGCTGAAGCGCCGCGCCTTCCCTGCCGGCAGAGCCGCCGAACAGGTGCGTCACGACAGTGCTGAAAAAAATCAACGGTGCAGTCCGAATGGAAACGGCAGCATTGGAGCGTACCGCTATCAATATAAAATTTGTGCCTTTATCGTTTTCCATATGCTCCTGACGATATGCCAGCACAATCAGCAGGCCGCCGAATGGCAGAAGCCAGAGTATCGCCGGATGTGCGGTACGGAATACCGCCGCCCATTCCAAAGCCCAATGGAAGGCAATCCCCGCAAGCCCAACGAGCATGCCAATGACTGAGCCCGCAAAAGACCAGCCCAAAAAAGTGACGAAAATATCTTCGCTGTTTTCCACATTCTCTATGAATTTCCGCAGTTTATTTCTCAAAACCTTCCCCACCTTTAAGACCTAAAACCGTGAGGCTCTGCCCCACACCCTGCAAAAAGTTTCACTCCCTGACCCATCAGCCGCAGAACTGTATTTTGCGGAGAAACCTTTTCCGCTGTTTTCAAAATACAGCTGGTAATACAACAAACAATACTTTATCAAAGCGTTTTCCGGTAATTCGGGTCAATTTTGGGCTTCCCGTCCACATCCAGCAGCGGCATAAACCCAGCCGTAGTCCCCATGCAGTGCAGGTATTCAATACCCGTTTCCTTATCTACCCATATTTCCATAGCACCCCACCCCTGAGAATACGTCTTTTCAAACCTGTCTTCTTTTTTTTCCTTCCACATTCCTGCTCTGCTCCTTTCAATCCTCCGGCAGACCCTCCGGCTCTGCTGTTTCTTCTTCCGTTTCTTCCTCATCTTCCCAAAGGGGGATACTGACGATGGACTTAAACAAGTCCCCGTCCACCTGTATGCCAAACGTACCTCCCTGTATCTGCGCAAGGCTCTGTGTAATGGAAAGCCCCAGCCCTGAGCCTTCCGTCGTCCGCGAGGCGTCCCCCCGCACAAAACGCTCCGTCAGCCTTGTTTCGTCAAAGTCAATCGGCGCGGCAGAAATATTTTTCATCACCAGCATACCGAAGCCGTTCATTTCAAAAATATCCACATAAACCCGCGAATTTGGCATGGAATACTTGATTGCATTGGAAAAAAGGTTTTCCAGTATCCGCCACATATGCCGTCCGTCCGCATCAATCCGCACAGGCTCCGGGCAGCTCATTTTGAACGAAAGTCCTGCCGCCTCTATCTTTTCCTCCATTTCGCCCATCGCCTGCAATGTCAGCTGTCGGAAATCAATCTGCATTTTCGTCACAGTCAGATTTCCGCTGGACGCCTTGCTTGCCTCTATCAAATCCTCAATCAGCTGTTTCAGCCGATAGGATTTTTCATGCAGAACGTTTACATATCCCTTCGCCCGCTCATTGGAAAGCTCCTCATGCCTGAGCAGATCGGCATACGTAATGATGGAGGTCAGCGGCGTTTTCAGGTCGTGTGAAACGTTTGTTATCAGGTCCGTTTTCATGCGTTCCCCTTTCACCGCGTCATCTACGGCATTTTTCAGCCCGTCCTGTATATTTGCAATATCCATTGCGAAATTTTGGAGGGAAGGCGAAATTTCCGCCAGATTCAGCGGAGCAGAAAAATCTCCCTTTGAAGTTTCCTTCGCTGAAATCATGATATTTTTCAACGAACGCAGCGCGCGCAGGAAAAGATACATGCACACCCCATTAAACAGTATCAGCGCAAGCCCGCAAAGCACACCGAACCGCCACTGCCCGTAATACGGCGCAAGCACTGCCAGCCCCATGATGACACAATTGCCAAGGCCATAGCAGAGCATAACAATCAGCATCCAGCCGCGGAAAGTTTTTCCGTTAAAAAGCTCAGATGCGCGCCGGATTGTCACAGAAACCCATGTATTTCGGAAAATCCGACGTCCCTTTACCTGCCGGGCAACGGAAAGCAGAAAACCGAGCCCCACAGCCACATTCGCCAGATACAGCACACCCAGTATCATGATAAACAGATACGACCAGAAATTTGCATTTCCCTGCAATATATTCTTCACAAGAACCGTCCCGCCTACCAGCGAAAACGCAAAAAACGCTGCAACCAGCAGAAAATGCACCTCATTATAGAGCCTGTCCTGCACCATCTGCTCCACAATGCCGCCCTTTTCCTTCTGCCCCGTCACCCGTATCAGATAAACCGTACACAGCACCAGCAGGAGTGCCGCAGCAGAAGATACTCCCAGCAGTATCGGCAGGCTTTTCTTTGCAAAACCGAAGCTCTGCCAAAGCTCATAGAACTCATCTCCTGGGCGCAGAGGGTCGCAGATTGCGCCGTAAAGCCGCAGCCCGCTTTCCTCCAAAGTGATATTGGAATATGTTTCAAAATAATCCGGCATCTCACCCAGATGGTCGCTGCTAAAACCTGCGTAAAGCACAAGCGTTCGTTCCTCATCGCTGATTTCGCCCTTCGTTGTATTCCCGCCAACGGGGTTGCCCGCCTCGTCCTCAATATAATAAAGGAAGTTCCGCAGTCCGCCCAGATAGCGGACGCAGGTCTTGTATTCGTCCAGCTGTCTCTGCAAATACATTTTGTAATACATTGGCAGCCTGTTTTCCACCAGATACTGATATTCCTTCAGATTCGCATAAAGCGACTCGGGAATCTCCCCGTAAATCGCCAGCCCGTCATATGTCGCGTTAATTTCCGTATTGCTGGAAATCACACCATCAATAATGCCATAATACCGCTTAAAGCCGTTAATAACTTCTTCCCGCTCTACCGCATCTCCTAAAGTAATCCGCTCCCTGCTCTGGTACTGAATATCCGCAGTAATCGCCCTGTCCAGCGCAGTCTGAAAGGCTATATGGAACTCCTCCGTATCATAGACCGTTTCGGCATTGACAGCGTCCCAGTTCCATTGCTTTGAAATCATTCCTGCCAGCACGCCGCAGAAAAACATTACCAGCGCGCAGATAAAAAACACTATCGTCGCCGTTACCTTCCACTTCGTACGGTACGCGTTAGAATTTTTCGATTTTGTAGCCAATCCCCCACACCACCTTCAAGTACTTCGGTTCCTTCGGGTTGATTTCAATTTTCTCACGGATGCGGCGGATATGCACCGAAACCGTATTTTCCGGAGCAAAAGACATTTCATTCCAGACACTTTCGTAAATCTGGTCGATAGAAAAAACTTTTCCCGCATTTTCCATCAGCAGCTGTAAAATACCGTATTCCGTTGCGGTCAGTTTAATCGGCTCACCGCCTACGCGCACCTCTTTTGCGTCCTTGTCCAGTTCCAGTTCCCCGATACGGATTACGTTGCTTTTCTCTGCAATACTGCCCAGCGTAGTATAGCGGCGCATCTGGCTTTTGATACGCGCCAGAAGTTCCAGCGGGTTAAACGGCTTGCTGATATAATCATCTGCGCCAAAATTCAGCCCCAGAATTTTATCCGTATCCTCCGTTTTTGCAGAAAGTATAATAATGGGGATATTCATGCTTTCACGGATTTTGACCGTCGTATTCAGCCCGTCCAGCTGCGGCATCATTACGTCCATCAATATCAGGTGTATTTCATTTTTCTCCAGAGCTTCCAGCGCCTCCAGCCCATTGTACGCTTTTATCACATGATAGTTTTCCTGTTTCAGATAAATTTCAATCGCCTCAACGATACTCCTGTCATCGTCACAGACCAAAATATTAAACTGCTCCATGTTTACGCTCCCTTCCGCCGGTTTCCCATTGTCCGGACGCCCCAGTTGCGGGCATCTCTGTCCGTTCCATTATAGCAGTATTCTTTTACAAAAAACTTGAAAATTCCTTACAATTCTCTTACGAGAGCAAAAACCATAATGTTTTTGAGCCATGCAATCATTATAGCATTTTTTACACCGGCGTAAAGCAGGATTTACGAAAAATTTACAGAAACCGGACAGTTCCATGCCATGCGGACAATCCCCCTCATTCTTTGCAAAAAAACACTTTCTTTCTTGCAGAAATTCCCCTTTTCTGATATGCTTAATGATAATACAAGCGGCGGCCAAAACCGCCCATACGCAAATCACAAAGGAGATGTCACAGAAATGTCTATTGAAAAAGTACGGGCCTATCTGAAAGAGATGGAATGTCCCAAAGAAGTTTTGGAATTTGCAACCTCCAGCGCAACTGTTGAGCTGGCTGCGCAGGCGGCAGGCGTTATCCCCGCCCGCATCACAAAAACACTCTGCCTGATGTCCAAAGAAGGACCCATTGTTATTGCTGTAGCAGGCGATACAAAAATCGACAACCGCAAATTCAAAGACACGTTTGGCCTGAAAGCAAAGATGCTTTCCCCCGAAGAAACGCTTGACGCAACCGGACATGCCGTTGGCGGTGTATGCCCCTTCGCCCTGCCGGAAACCACAAAGGCTTATGCCGATATTTCCATGAAACGCTTTGATACCGTTTTCCCCGCCGCTGGCAGCAGCAATTCCGCAGTCGAACTGACCTGTGACGAGTTGTTCCATTACGGCAAATGTATCGAATGGGTTGACGTATGTAAGGGCTGGCAGGATGCGGAATAAATCAATAAGGAGACTATATTTATGAAGATTTCGACCAGAGGACGTTATGGAATCCGCCTGATGCTTGCGCTGGCTTTGCAGCATGGAAACGGTACGGTTCCGTTAAAGAACATCGCGAAAGACCAGAATATTTCAGAAAAGTATTTGGAACAGATCATCAATCCCCTGACGAAATCCGGCCTGGTCAAAAGCTACCGCGGCGCGCAGGGCGGTTATGCCCTGAACCGCCCGCCGGAAGAAATTACCGTCGGGGAAGTGCTGCGCGTGCTGGAAGGCTCGCTTTCGCCGGTAAGCTGTGTGGACCACCCCAGCTGCCCGAATCTCGACAGCTGCGTTTCCCTCTCCATATGGAAACGCATGAAAGAGGCCGTAGACCAGGTGGTAGATGATATCACACTCGCAGATATGGCCAAAGAATATGCGGAAAAAAATCCCTGCGAAGCCATCACCCGCTGTGACGGATAATACCAAAGGGGCAGAACCAAAGTTCTGCCCCTTTTTATATTTTTCCTGATAAACCAGCCTTGCATATTCCCCAATACCCTCCCGAAAAGAATCTTTCGGCAGCATATCCATACCAAAAACAAAGCCCTTTCCTGATTATCGAACAACTCCTGTTTTCGTATGTTTTCCTCCATTGTGCATAAATACCTGCCTGTTCAGCGGAAATAAAAAACAGCAAAAGTCTGAAAAACAGACTCCTGCCGTTATGGGCGTTGCCATAAGAAAATTTTGTTTTCTTATGGCAAGCCGCCTTTTTTATTTGTCGGTTTTGGAAAACTCTTACTTCAGTGTTACCTTTGCGCCAACTTCTTCCAGTTTTGCTTTGATGCCGTCAGCTTCTTCTTTGGAAACCTGTTCTTTCAGAACCTTAGGAGCGCCGTCAACTGCTTCCTTCGCTTCTTTCAGGCCCAGACCTGTTACTTCACGAACAACCTTGATAACCTTGATTTTTTCTGCGCCAACTTCTGTCAGTTCAACGTCGAATTCTGTCTTTTCTTCCGCTGCTGCACCGCCAGCTGCAGGGCCGGCTACTACTGCAACGCCCGCTGCTGCGGATACGCCGAATTCTTCTTCTGCTGCTTTTACCAGGTCATTCAGTTCCAAAACTGTAAGTTCTTTTACAGCTGCAATGATTTCTTCGATTGTCAATTTTGCCATTGTTAAGCACCTCCGAATAATATTTGTCTGTTTTCAATATTAAGCCCTGCCGCCCGCATCGGGGTGGAAAAGGGATTCTTCTTATTCTGCTGCCGCCTCGCCGTCTTTCTTCGCAATCTGGTCGATAACGCGTGCGAAAGAGGACATAGGGGACTTGAAGCTGCCGAGCAGCTTGGAAAGCAGTACCTCTCTGGAAGGAATATCCGCAATCAGCTTCATGCCTGCCGCATCGTACACAATGCCTTCCACAACGCCCGCCTTAAATTCCAGTTCTTTTACATCTTTTGCAACTTTGTTCAGGATGCTGGCTGCTGTCGTTGCGTCCTCATAACTGAACGCAAACGTGCTGGGACCTGCGAGGTATTCGTCCAGTCCTTCAAACTGCGTGCCCTGAATTGCAAAATGCACCATTGTGTTTTTGTAAACCTTATAATCAACGCCGGCCTCCCTGAGCTGTTTTCTCAGAGCGGTATCCTGTTCTACTGTCAGGCCTCTTGCGTCCACCATAACAACGGAAGCCGCCTTTTCCAGCTTTTCTTTGATCTCGTTCACAACAACCTGCTTCTGTTCGATCTTTGCCATTTTTTACACCTCCTTAAATTCTTTTCGGTATTCCAGTCTTGAAAAAAGCCTCTCTGCACATAGACAAAGAGGCTTGTAAGCTCACGCTTCCGGTTTCCTCGGCAGGGTTTACGCAATTTCTTGCACCTGCTGTCTACGGCAGATATGAATTTTTCTTTCAACCCGTTTATCATACCGCGAAAACGGGTGCCTGTCAAGGATTTCCGCAAATTTTTTTAAAACCTTTCGGGGCGCCGCCCCGAATCCCGCAAGCCCTTTGAAAAGGGCTTGACCCCAAACTTTATTGCCAGCCGCATATTCATGCGGCTGGAGCTATCTGTTCAATGTTCCCGCAAAAACGCAGTTTTTGCGGCAATCCCGGGTCAAGGGGGCGGGTGCCCCCTTGCGGAGGTTTGGAGGCAGAGCCTCCAGTTTTTTTATATTTACTCAGAAATCTTTGCAGGGTTAACCTTCACGCCGGGGCCCATTGTCGTTGTCAGAACAACGCTCTTGAGGTACTGGCCCTTTGCAGCTGTCGGTTTTGCTTTTATGACTGCGCTCATCAGAGTCTGGAAGTTTTCTCCCAGCTTTTCAGAACCAAAGGATACCTTGCCTACAGGAACATGAATGATGTTCGTCTTATCCAGACGGTACTCAATCTTACCGGCTTTGATATCGTTGATTGCTTTTGTTACGTCCATCGTAACTGTGCCAGCCTTCGGGTTAGGCATCAGGCCCTTAGGACCAAGCACACGACCCAGACGGCCAACAACGCCCATCATATCAGGGGTTGTTGGCCGTATGGGTCGTGTGCTTGGTCCTAAGGGCCTGATGCCTAACCCGAAGGC
>CAMQRG010000085.1 GCA_947036475.1 uncultured Clostridia bacterium | reverse complement strand
TATATCTGCCGATGATTGTACCGGAATTGCCGGAAATGTCCCCGCTGACCTTCCGTACCTCGAATACCGCATCCGGCAGAAGTTCCGATGTATTCGCGTCAGCTTTCTTGAGTACGAGGCTGTTCAGCGGGTAATTGGGGATTTCCTCACCGATGCCGTAATCGCCGCCATAAGTAACCTTTATGTCATTTCCTGCCGGCTTCGATGGCGTCCCGCCATTAGCTGTGCCGGAATTGTCCGGCGGCTGTACGTTGTCGGCTTCTCCCGTATCATTTCCTGTTTCCGGTTTAGAGGGAGGGGCACCCTGCATATCGTCCAGATACGCATTTTCCCCCGGCGCAAGGTATTTCCTTGTGACAGGGTTTTTCGGCAGGCTCATTCCCTGTGCTGCCCTCGTTTCGGTAATGATATACCAACCCGGGTCTGTGTCCTTTAGAATAATCTGACCTTTCAGGTCAGTTTTGTACGTTCCCAGTGTGACAACGCCGCCGTTCTCCGTTTCCCTCTGGATTTTGAAAACAGTATTCGGTACTGGCTTCTCTGTCAGCACATTTGTTTTCGTGACGACAAGCGTGGGCTTTTTCGTGTTTTCAAAAATCAGAGTTTTCGTTTTTCCCCATTCCAGAGCGATGTCCTTATGGCTGTCAGGGTCAATGCAGTATCCGGCAGGGCTCGAAATCTCCTCCACAGAATAAATTGCCTCGTCCAAATCATTTATAAGGACCACGCCTGTATCCCCTGTCACATATTCGCTGACTGTGTTATCTTCTGTTTTAACCACCTTGAATTTTGCATTCGGCAGCGGTTCCTTTGTCCGGGAATCAATTTTCATGAGCTGAAGTGAGGGCCGCTTGCGGTTATCAAATTTCACCTCAACGCATTTATTCGGTTCCAGATATACGTCCTTGCTTTCCGTTGCAATCAGGTAGCCTTTTGGCGGGGCGAGTTCGGTTATGGTATACCAGCCCTCGTCAAGACCTTCCAATTTGATTTGCCCTGCCTTGTCTGTCACGCCCTCATATACGATAGAGCCGCCTTTTTTGGCAACAGAAAATTCAGCATCTCCCAAAGGCAGAACAGTGTCCTCGTCATATTTTTTTATCACAAGTCCGGGCTTAGCCCTGTTTGGGATAGATATAGCAGCTTTTTTCCCCGGCTCTAATTTAATGCTGTGCGGGGTCTTGTCCAGAATGTAACCATCTGGCGCGGCAATTTCTGTCACCGTATATGTACCGCTTTTCAGACCAGTAAGCACCGCTTTGCCTGACGCGTTCGTATAAACATCGAAGGAATCATGGCCGCCATCGTAAGCCACGCGCAGGGCTGCCCCCGGAAGTCCCTCACCTGTATCCTGATCCACTTTCGCGACTTCCAATTCCGCCATTTCTTCATTGGCAAACGTGATAACGATGGGCTTTGTGTCTGTGATTTCAATGTCCTTATGGTTGTTTTCGTCCAACACATAGCCTTCTGGCGGGACCTCCTCGGTTACGGACACTGTACCGGACACATTCTCAATCGTAATCTGACCGCTGCTGTCTGTCACATAATGCCCGATGGTCCTGGCATCGACCTCGACCTTAAACACCGCCCCTGCAAGCCCTTTCTGTGTGCCTTTTGCAACTTTCAGGATTTGAAGGTCAGTGCTGGGCTTCGGTGTATTGGGATTATCTGGTGTATCTGGCTGGTCTGGTGTATCTGGCGGATCTGGTGTAGTTCCAGGTTCCCCATACATTAAGTCAACCCATGAATCCCCATTATAAGAGGGGAGGGGGGCAATATAATAGTCCTGCTTATTGGCATGGGATTTCCCAAACAATACAGCCTTGTTTTCCAGACTGCCTTTGACAAGCACGCGGAACGAACCGCCTTCCCCCGCTGATTCCTTGGGGATTAAAACCTTAAAAGTCTTTTCCGAGCCGTTAAAGCTGTCCTTTTCATTATTATTCGCGTCGGTTACTTTTGCTCCCGCCGGAACATCACCGTCAATTACTACACGGTAGCTAATAATATCGACATTGCAGTCCAGCGTATATTCCTGAGAAAGATAATTACTGTCCTTGCTGTCGGTTTCTGCCTTCGGGCTTTTGGGGTTCATTGACAGCCACGTCCTGTAAACATACTGATTCGCGCGCCCTTTGGCAACAAGGTCTTTCATCGCCTTTTCAACATTGGCATTCTGGCTGCCGTTGGCTTTCCAGTCATTCAGATTGCTGTAATTATCATGTACGACCGCCCAGACCGCCATTTTGGTCGCATAATAAGCCTGGTATTCCGTATCGACACCCAGCTCCTGCGGCGTTTTATAAGGGTAGCCGTTCGTGATAACGCCCCAGACTGCTGGGTCTGTATCCTTCTGGTCCGCGTCCACGTCGTAGCTTTTCCCCGCAAGGTTTTCTACCCCGGGCTTATTCGGGTTCGCGCAATAGGCAGGGTACTCCTTCCCGTCCTCCGCTCGGTAAACGATGATGGTTGCCGCAAAATTCTGCGGGTCCACCACGCCTTTCCATGTCAGAAGCTGTGCGCCCTGGCTGCCTTTGGTATATAAGTTCACTTTGTTCAGCGCATTGTCAAGCGATGTCCCCGCAAACGCCTGAACGCCTGTCGATAACATAAATATCGCCGCTAAAAACATAGAGATAATTTTTCTCAATTTTAACATATCTTTCAACTCCTTTGCAATAGAAAAAGGCCCTGCGTTTTTCGCAAAGCCTTTTTCTTCGATTGACTTGTTATTTATTTCCGAGGCAGGATATACCCGATCAATTTAGATCCATACGGTTCCAGAAAATCGGCATAACTTACCGCTTTTACAGAACCATCATACCCAGAAGTATAGGAATCCTTTTCCGGATCACCTGCTCCATTAGCATCTGTATAGTACACTGTTTCCGGCTTTCCATATTTATCCCGTTCTACATATTCAACGAAACGGACGTGTCCGGGCCAGTCGCGAAACCGGCCAGTCGGCCGGAAAACAGCCACTGCCTGTTCCGGAACATCTGACAAATCTGTTATAACATCGACCTCTGGATAATTTCCAGCTTTATCTGCCCAGACTTTTGCATTTCCCATATATGGAAGGACAATTCCATGCACTTCCCTGAAACGTCCACGCGCATACCATGTGCATTGCCCGTCCTCACCGCCGTAATACGTTTCTGTGAAATGGATTTCACCGTTTTTATCCATATATTCAATCTCTGCCAGCACCGTCCCGACCTCCGGTGCTTCTGTCAGAGGCGGGATTGGCTGGAATGGTGTTTCTTCCGGCTGTGCCGTAAAATCTGCGGCTTGTCCTGCCTGTGGGAATGCCGGAACATCTGCAATCTGTACCATCTGCGCCTGCTCCGCCTTTCTCCAGTAATTCGGGCTGTCTGGCTTCATATAATCAGGCGTTTTTGCCGGATCAAAAATCAGTGTAATAATCTTGTTCCCTTTTTCGTCATAGGAGATTACCGTTTCCGTATCCCCGATGTAAATATGCTGGGCAAATGCCGGAACAGACAACACCAGACTAAAAGCTATGGACAACGCTGGGATTAACCTTTTTTTCATACTTATCAGCCCCTTTCTTAAATCCATTATAAACGATATCCATAGATAATGCAAAAAACCAGCAGAAATATTGGGAGGACTGTCCCTGACTCTGTTCATTAAAACCTCCCTTATCGTGCCTTACTTTTCAACCGCCTGCACACACCATCTTTTTGTCGGCTGGTTATTGACACAGGTAATCAGTGTAATTCTGTTATCGCTGGTACGCTCCAGACTGGAAAAATTCGTTTCTTCTATCTTCGTTACGGAAACAACCTGATATGTCCTTGTCCCCAGTTTCGTTGTGTATTTCACTGTATCACCGTTTTCCAGCGTATGGATTTTGCCAAAATGGTTCGTCACGCCCCTGTTATGCCCACAAATACCGACATTCCCGTCCCAGCAGGAAGTAGACTTGAAATGCCCCGCGCCTTTGGCAAGGGATTGCAGGCTTTCCGTTTCATAGACCTTTACAGACAGTTCCAATGAAGGGATTTCCAGCCGCCCTATGCTGTTGTCTGCATCATATAATCCATCGGGCAGGGTGAATTTATTTTCTGAATAGCTGAAACTTACATTTGAACCAGCAGAGGGCGGGAACGCCGTACCGCCCGCGCCGACACTTGCAGGAATATCCGAAATACCTGTACCAGCTGCCGTACTGCCGCCCTGCATCTGCGCCGCCGTTCCGGAAGGCATAAAGGCTCCCGCACCCGTACCGATTGCCATAGGCGGCACGCCGGAAATGTTGGGTGTCAGCAGTTCGCCTGTCCCTTTGGTATCCGCTGAATACGAGCCGAAAAGGGGAGGGACGAATGCACTGTCCTTACTGCGGTTGATATTTCCTGTTTCTGTGGTTTCGATAACCTGTACAGGCTCAATGGACGTAGGCTTTCCGAAGCCATCATAGGCCGGATTGCTATATGTATAGTTCCAGTCTGAATCAAGGGCGGACACCTGGGTAGGAGTCATCATTGCCGCCGCCAATACTGCCGCCAGCGTCAGCATCAGCTTCTGTCTGTCCCATGTCATCATTTTCATGTTTCCTCGCTCCTTTCTGTTTTACAAACCAAACTGCCGCAAGCGTGGCTGGCACAGCCAGAACACCGCCCAGAATCAGGAGTATCTGCCGCCAGTCAACAGGCGGGTTCCCTATCACAACAGGCTCACCGCTGCGGAACACTGCCGTATATCTTGTAGTATCCATGCTTGTTTTGGATACAGTCCCTTTATATTCCGCAGTCACAATATAGCCCTTGCTGTAACTGCGAGTACCTGTGCCGGAATAGGCTACGACTGCCGTAAAGCGGTCTGTAACTGCATAATCGTCCACATTGGCAGTGTTGTCGCTCTGCCATTCTACCGAAGAAAACTGCAAGGTACTGCCGCCCTCCACCGTAGTCTTGGGGATATACTGCAAGTCAGCCCCCGCAAGGTTCGGATATGTCCTTGTGACTGATTTCTGGTAGCTGCTCCTGCCTGTACCCTTGCTTTCAATTTTCACCGAAGAAATATCCAGTTCCAATCTGCCGGAAAACCCGTCCTCTGTCTGCACATCTTTCTCCGCTGGAATCAGCGGGAGAATATCCTCCATTTTATTCGACTGGCTTTCCAGCGTAACAGGCTCCGAAACCTGTCTGGTTTCATAAGAGGGGAGTTCTTCCTTCAAAATATCTTTCAATTCATACCATACGCCGTTATGCTCAAAATCATTTTTCGGTATCATTTCCGGCGTTTCTGCGTTTTTCGATTCGTATACCTTATGGATTTCTTCCTGTTTCCCGTTCTGCACTGTTTCTACGCTTACCGGATACACACTTGCCGCAAATGCTGTGCCGCAAAAGGATAAGGTTATCAGGAAACTGCATAAAAATCTTTTCATATCTTCACCGCTCTTTCTCTGTTGTTTTGGGCTTTCTGGCCTTTGCGATTTTCTTCTTTACCGTTTCAGTCGCAGTCATAGCTGTTTTGTTGGTATTGGAGCCATTCTCTTGCCTGCTGGATTTGTCCTCTTGCAGAGCAGTTTTTTTTAATTCTACCCGTTCCCCGCTGGGAACAGGATATTCGATGCGTTCCAAAACCCTGTTGATTTTGGAAACGTCCTCGGCTCTTGCCAGTATATCGAATGTCGGCGGCTCTGCTTTTTTGTCCTTTATCACAGAAAACAAAATGCCGTATTTTCTGGCCTCTGCCGCAAAGTCCTTCAAATACCCTGCCTGTATGGGGAATACCTTTAATTCCTTTCCTTCTTTCAGCATGGCGTTCAGGTTTGTTTTGCCTTTGATTTTTATGTTGTCCTTCATCAATGCCGCAAGCAGTACGCCTAAGTTTTTAGCCCCTGTTGCTGTCAGCTTTGCTACGGTTTCTGAAATCCGCAAAGTTTCCCTTGTCATTTGTTCTGCCGCTTCGCTGCCTTGGCTCATGCTTCAACGCCTCCTTTTTGCTGGTTTCTTGGATTTTCTGCAAGCTGTCCCGTATCTTCGGCACTGTTTCCAAAATATCCGCACATTGACGGGCTTTGTGCCGAAACTCCCTGATTTCCCGACTGTATGATTGATACTCCATGTTTTCGTCTGCTTTTTCACCTTTTTTCCTCATCTCCTGATAAAGTATTTTCCTTACGGCGGAAAGACGGCTGATTTCCCCATCAAAAAAGGACTTCATTTTCATGACGTCCTCCGCTGTGCTTATGTTGTTCTCTGCCAAAAACCTGTACTGTCTGACATACCGCTCAAACCGCGCCATATCTTCATACAGGAAGGGGCTGATTTTTTTCGATGCAGTCCGTTTTCCGGCTTTGCCTAAAAGATAAAGGTAACGCCAGTATAACGCCCTGATACCCGTTAATTTACGGCTGTTCCGGCAGTTGCCATTTAGCCTTGCCTTCCTAACATTCCTATGCTTTTTAACTGGCAGGAAGTGCTTCTGCACATTTTGCTGACGGAACAGCCTTTCTTTTATGGCTTCTTCCGTATATCTGCTGCCCAGTGTATCCAGCCGGAAAAAGCGTGCGCTGCCTGCTGGCCTCACCGACGTATGTGTGATGTTTGCGCCGTATTTTATGGCATACCCGCTTTTCCGCATTTCCTCCAAAAAGCTGTGGAATGTAAATGCCTTTTCAATGGCTGTGTCAATATCTTCCCTGATTTGGCCGCGTACAGTCGGCTGTCCGGATTTCTCCGCTTTCCATTCGGCATAATGCCGCCCTCTGCCTTTTGGCTGAATGACAGACAGCCCGTTTTCCCTGCACAGCCTGTCCGAAACTTCCCGAAGTGCGTAAAGGCTTTTCGGCGTAGAGCGGTACTTCCTCCCGTCCACAAAAGAAACGGAATTGACTACGATATGGTTATGGAGATGCCCTTTGTCCAAGTGCGTGCCTATTACTGCTTCAAAATCCCCAAAACACTCGCGGCAGAAATCCATGCCGATTTTATGGACTAACTCCGGCGTCCCTTCCTCTGGGGAAAAGGATTGTATGATGTGGTAGCACAGCACCTTCCCCTCCTTATCAAACCTCCTTTTCGTATCCCGCATTTCCGCGCCCGCCGTTTCCACGCTCCCGCAGTTCAGAACGCTCGCGTAAAACCGCTTTTCGGTCTTTTCCGTATCCAAGGCATAGCCTGTGATATTCTCCACCGTTTTTTCCTCATTCGCGGCGTAAGCGGCACACCCGTCCAAGTCGTATTTTCTGGCTAATATCTTGAGATATGCCAAGCCCTACACTCCCTTTACTATCTCCCAGACCTCGCGCATGAGTGTAAGCGTTTCCTCCAGTTCCGCATTGCTGGCATTTTGTGTGATATTCGTATTATGCGCAATCTGGTTGATATTGTTCCCTATCGCGGAAAGCTGTTGTATCAGTCCGCGCCAATACTCCGGCGGGCGTTCCCTCAAATTGCTCCCCGCAATCAGGCTGCGGATAAAAGGCTCCATGCCCATGCCTGCAAGCCACGCCTGTTTTTCAAGATGTTCCTTTTCGGAACGTGTCAGACGGACAGTTACTTTTTCCTTCCTCTGCTTCACGCTTTCCTCCTTCCTTCGGGCTGCATCGGGGTATTAGGGGTGTCCCCTAACAAGCGCATTTTGCCGTTTTGACGGCAAAATGCTATGCTTGCCATTAAAAAAACAAAACTGCGTCTGGTGTTCAGATTTCTGTGATACCACGCCGAAAAAAGACTTACCTTTCTGGCTCCATTCGCTGTTTCCGCCTTCTATCCACTGCTTTCCTGCTTTGTCCCTGCCTCTTGTTCACAGGTATCCTGCGCGTGCTGTGTCTGGCACTTCTGACAGGTCTGGCGGCCTCCCTATGGACACAAGATGTTTTTTTGCCCTTTTGGGTAGAATGTTCCAGCCGCTCAATCCGTGTGATTGCTCCGCAAATGCCTTTTTCCATGCCCGCCAAGGCAGTCTCATGGCGTTGCAGGGCTTTGACAAAAACAGCGGTTATTCCCTTATCCTCCCTGTGCGGCTCCAGTTCCGCAATTCTTTTTCCAACGATTGCCCGTCCCAGATTTTTGGTATGCCCGCCTATGGCATGGAGTTCCCCGCCTATGGTGTTGAGCCCTGTCTCTTATACACATCTGACGCTGCCGACGACTCCTTACGTGTA
>CAMQRG010000084.1 GCA_947036475.1 uncultured Clostridia bacterium | reverse complement strand
TTAAGATACTTCCATTTTATCACAATCCATTCATTTTGTGTAGACACTATCTAGTTGTAACATCTTTTTTTCTTACGCCTATGCTCTATCTCTTTGGCGCAACAGATTCGATTTTACCGCTTGCGCGGCCTTATGCCCGTATTATCTGCATCGGTATCCCCTTTGGCGTTTTTTCAACGGCGATGTCATTTTTTATACGTGCCGATGGAAACCCCAACTATTCCAGCTTTGTCCTGCTGGCGGGTGCCGTTTTCAATATTGCTTTTGACCCGCTTTTCCTGTTCGTTTTCGATATGGGGATAACGGGCGTAGCCCTTGCAACCGTACTGGGTCAGGTTTTATCAACGCTTCTTGCTCTGTATTATCTGGTCAGAAAACTGAAATCCGTTTCGCTTTCCGGAAAAAATATCGCCGTCAGCTTTTCTCTGGCAGGGGTTATATTTTCTTTGGGCGCAGCCCCGTTTACCACGCATATTCTGAACGCTTCTTCTCAGATTGTACTAATGAATGTTCTGAAATTTTACGGCGCCAAATCCATTTACGGGAGCGAGATTGCCATAGCTGCCTCCGGCGCAGTCGGAAAAATCACAATGGTTTTCCTGTCCAGCGTCATCGGCATTTCTCTGGGCTGCCAGCCCATATTCGGCTATAATTTAGGAAACAAACAATATCGCAGAGTAAAAGAAACATATCTGACCGCAGTTCGTTATGGAACCATTATCGCCGTAGTGTCATTTTTGGTGATGCAGCTATTCCCGCAGCAGATTATCCGTATTTTCAACTCGGATAACCCGCTTTTTTATGAATTTGCAGCAAAATATATACATATCTATTTTGCAATGCTGTTTTTGAATGCAATACAGCCCACAACCTCCATTTTCTGTACGGCTGTCGGAAAAGCGAACCTCGGGTTTTGGATGGCCGTAATCCGTCAGGGAATATTACTGATTCCTCTGCTGGTTCTTCTGCCCCGCTGGCTGGGCATCACCGGTATTCTTCTCTCAGGGGCAGTTTCCGATGGAATCGCGGCTGTCATTGCTGCTTTTATCGCCAAAAAGGAAATGGCACGCCTGACAGAACTGCAAAAAATCTGACATTGCTCCAAAAAAAGCGCCCTCCTTCGCCAGCCGAAAGAGAGCGTTTTTATTTCCTCTGATTACATCATGCGGTTCTCCTGCTCAAAACCCGAAAACGAGTTTGCTGAACAGGAAAAGTATCACAATACAATGCAGAATTGCCGTAATTGTATAGACCAGTATAAAGTCAAGGTGGCGGTTTTTATGGTGTTTCAGTACCATGGCAAACAGCCCGCCTGTGCCGCCGCCGAGTATCGCCAGAAGGTACAGGTTCTTTTCCGGCACACGCCGCCTGTTTTTAATCGCGTTCCGCTTATCTACAGACATCACGATATACATAATAATGTTAATCAGAAAATAATATCCAACCACAGCCACAAGCGCGGTCATATTGAGTGTAATAGTAGATTCCGCCGTCATTTTTCACCTCACCACATTCCGCCAGTCCAAGTCGCCGCGGTCCAGTGCCAGCAGAAGCACCTCCGCAGTTGCCAGATTCGTCGCCAAAGGGATATTATGCATATCGCACAGATGCAGAATAGAATTGACTTCCGATTCATAATCCTGATGAGAAACAGGGTCCCGCAGATATATCATAACGTCAATATCGTTATTGATGATTTGAGCGCCCATCTGCTTGTCGCCGCCCAAATGGCTGGAAAGATATTTATGCACAACAAGGTTTGCGGCCTCTTCAACCAGCCGCCCTGTCGTGCCGGTGGCATAGATTTCATGCCGGCAGAGTATGTGCCGGTACGCGATACAAAGGTTTTCCATCAACTTTTTCTTGTTATCATGGGCAATCAAACCGATATTCATAGCAGGCCTCCTTCAAATAATGATTTCGTTTCTCTCTTCTTAATGTTCAGTATCAGGCCGACCGCCACCATATTCGTCCACATGGAACTGCCGCCGTAACTGACAAATGGCAGGGACATTCCCGTATTGGGCAGTATCCCCGTCGCTACCCCCGCATTTACAAATGTTTGAAACGCAAACATACCGGCGATACCTGCCGCCAAAAGCTGGCTGAAGATATCCCTGGCTGATATTGCTATAATAATACAACGAAATATAATAAAAAGCAATACAGAAAGCACAAATATACAGCCAAAAAAGCCAAATTCTTCCCCGATGACCGAAAAAATGAAATCGTTTTCCGGCTCAGGAAGGTAACTGAGCTGGTTCAGCGTACCATGAAACAGCCCCTTGCCTGTCAGCTGACCGGAGCCAATCGCACTGATGGATTTTTCTGTCTGGTAATACAGGCTTGCGTCGCGCGTCGGGTCAACGAAGGACAGCAGACGGTTAAACTGGTGTCCATGAAAAATCTTATCCGTAAAAAGCGGGTTTTCGCGGCTGACGTCCCATAATATCAGCAGCACAACCGGCGCGGCGACAACAACCACATTTCGGATAATCCGATAATCCAGCCCCGCCACAAAAAGCTCTATGCAGAAAATCGCCAGCAGTACAAGGCTGGCAGACAGCGCGGGTTCCTTCTGTATCAGCACGATAGGCACAGCAACGAAAACACACAAAAGTACCAGCATCGGAATCTCGCTGATGCTGCGCTGTTTCAGGCTGATAAGCCGCGCCAGACAGAATATCATGATAACCTTGGCAAATTCCGAGGGCTGTATCGTCAGCGGGCCAATCGAAATCCAGCGTGTCGCATTATTGAAATTCGCGCCGAACAGCAGCACTGCCAGCAGCAAAAGCAGGTTCAGGATATAAATGGGGATATAGAACTGCGCGAAATATTCATAATCCACATTCGCCGCAATCAGCATAAGCATGATGCCGATGAGAAAAAACACAGCCTGCTTTATGACCTCCGTGGCACTTGCACCGAGGTTAATGCGCGTCGCGCTGGCAATGCTGATGATGCCGAACAGCGACAGCAGGCAGACTGCGATAATCAGCCAGTAATCCAGATTTTGAAACAGTTTTTTGAACCGCATACAGCTTTCCTCCAGAAAAGATTAAAAAGAGTAAAACCCTGGGGCGCCGCCCCAAACCCCGCCCGCTTTCTTGAAAGAAAGCGGGGCAAAGAACTTTACTGCGCAAAACTACGTTTTGCAAATATATAAAGTATTGCAGAAACAAAAATCCTATATACCAGCCGCATGTATATGCGGCTGAAATCAGGTCAAGGGGCGCTGAAGCTCCGGGGGAGCTTCGCCCAGCGCCGACCGGAGCAGAGCGGAGACCTAAGCCCCTTGCAGGGGTATTGGGGACGGCGTCCCCAAGGTCTTTAGAAACCCGAAAAGACCTTCGGCGATAAACCTGCGCGGAAGGCCTTTTTTCCTCGTATGTATGGGACGCCTTTACGCCTGCCGCATCACCGGCTCGGCGCGTCAGTCCTCCTGATTGGATTTGCGCATGCTCTTTATCGGGATATTCGCGTAAAGCACAGGCACTGTCCCCGCGTTATCCTCCGTCTGCGTCTGCGTGATCTGGATATCCAGTTCTTCCTCGTCAATCTCCATGTAATTGGAAATGACCTTTATAATATCGTTTTTCAGCATTTCCAGAACATGAGAAGAACAGTTTACCCGATCATGCACCAGCACCAGCTTCAGTCTGTCTTTCGCCACTGTGCCGGAAGGCTGGGCATTTTTCTTGCGCAGAAAGTTTAAAATGTCCATCGAAACACATCCTTTCGTCCTTATTCTGTCCCGGCTCAGTTCTTAAAGAGCTTTTTCAGCTTATCCATGAAAGATTCCGGGGCCTGTTCAAAGGACATGATGGGTACGTCCTCACCCAGAAGCCGCTGAACGATATTGCGGTAAGCCTGTCCCGCGCGGGATTCCGTAGTGTTGACGGAAGGCTCGCCCTTGTTCGTCGCAATAACGATGCTTTCATCGTCAGGCACAACGCCCAGAATATCCACCGCGAGAATCTCCGTAACATCTTGAATATTCATCATATCGCCGCGCTGCACGAGGTCGATGCGCAGACGGTTCAGTATCAGCGTCGGATTTGCCAGCCCGTTTGCCTCCAAAAGCCCGATGATGCGGTCCGCGTCACGCACAGCAGAAACCTCCGGCGTTGTTACAACAACAGCCTTGTCCGCTCCCGCGATAGCGTTTTTGAAGCCCTGTTCGATACCGGCAGGGCAGTCAATCAGGATAAAGTCAAAGCCTTCTTCCCGCAGGCTGTCGCAGAGTTTCTGCATCTGCTCAGGGGAAACGGCATCTTTGTCCCGCGTCTGTGCAGCGGGCAGCAAAAACAGCCCGTCAAAACGCTTGTCCTTGATGAGTCCCTGTTTCAGACGGCAATTGCCCTCCACAACGTCCACAAGGTCATATACAATCCGGTTTTCCAGCCCCATTACAACGTCAAGGTTTCTCAGACCGATATCCGCGTCCACCAGAGCTACCTTTTTGCCTAATACAGCCAGCCCGCAGCCAAGGTTTGCGGTAGTCGTGGTTTTGCCGACGCCGCCTTTGCCGCTGGTAATTACGATTACTTCACTCATTCATGTTCCCCCTAATCTCAGAGTAGATTTTGCTACATTTTTCAAGCCGAGGACAGGCGTTTTCCTTATCTTCGGGAAAATATCATATATATTCCTATATTAACAAAAATATGCCGGTTTTGCACTCATTTTTTTTAGCATTTTGAAAGAAGTTTTCCGAATTTCCGACAAAAAGCGGAAAGCACGGTCTTCTCAGGGTGAAAATCTGCATACAGAGCAGCCCCGCCGTCATAAAAAAAGACTGCTCCGCTCGCCCCGGAACAGTCAAAGCAGCTGGAAACAGCTGCCATATAGCCCATTATATGATACTGCCGGAAAGATTGCAAGCGGAAATATGCATACTTCCTGATTTTTACATTATTTATGGTATAAAAATATTCTTCCGTTTTCCCGCCGGATAAACTTTTTTACAAAAAACTATTGACAAATTTAGCGAAACTGAATAAAATTTTGTGGTATAAAAGTATTGTGGAAACTGCAAAAAACAATGAAAAAGAGGAGTACGTGCCATCGTTTTCCCAGAGAGGGGGGTTCACCGGCTGAAAGGCCCCCTGTAAAAACAGGTGCGGAAGGTAGCTTTGGAGTTGTTCCGCTGAAGGAATCCTGTGTAAGCGGAAACGGCTGGCCCCGTTAACGGCCGCAGAGTGTCCGCCTTTTTGGGTGGGAACAAAGGTGGTACCGCGAGCGTTCGTCCTTTCAGAAGGGCGGAGGCTTTTTCTTTTTGCAGGCATTTCCGCGCAAACAAAAATATAAGAACCAGTTCAGCACCTTTTGAAACGTCGTCTTCCCCAGCCTTTCACCGCCATACTTTGGTAATTTTTCTTGAAATACTCACAGTATTCCTGCGAAAAATTCTCTTTGTCTGACGGCAGAATTCAGGCAAATCCGGCATTTCCCAAGATACTGAACCGGTTCTGAAAACAGGAGGAAAACGCATGAAAGAGTTGGCAAAAAATTTCGACCCCTCTGCGATTGAGGAACGGCTCTATGAAACATGGATGGAACGGAAATATTTCCACACAGAAGTCGATAGAAGCAAAAAACCCTACTGCATCGTAATGCCGCCCCCGAATATCACCGGGCAGCTGCACATGGGGCACGCACTGGATAACACCATGCAGGATATTCTGATTCGCTGGAAACGCATGGCAGGCTTTAACGCGCTCTGGGTGCCCGGCATCGACCATGCCAGCATCTCCACAGAAGTGAAGGTCGCACAGAAAATGGCAGAGGAAGGGCTGACAAAGGCAGACGTCGGCAGGGAAGGCTTTTTGAAGCGCGTCTGGGAATGGAAAGAGGAATATGGCGGCATCATACTGAACCAGCTGCACAAACTGGGCTGCTCCTGCGATTGGGACAGGGTGCGTTTTACAATGGACGAAGGCTGTTCCGACGCAGTTCTGGAAACCTTTTGCAGCCTGTATGAAAAAGGCTATATCTACCGCGGGGAAAAGATTATCAACTGGTGTCCGGAATGCCAGACGACAATTTCCGATGCGGAGGTTAACCATATTGATACGGCGGCGCATTTCTACCATGTAGAATATCCCATTGTCGGCACAGACGAACGTCTGCGTCTGGCAACCACGCGCCCTGAAACCATACTCGGCGATACGGCTGTCGCAGTCAATCCCGAGGATGAACGCTATAAACATCTGGTCGGTAAAAAATGCCTGGTTCCTGTACTGAACCATGAAGTTCCCATTGTGGCGGATTCTTATGTAGATATGGAATTCGGGACAGGTGTTGTAAAAATCACACCCGCGCACGACCCGAATGACTTTGAAGTCGGTCTGCGGCATGATTTGCCGCGCATCTGCGTCATGAACGATGACGGCACAATGAACGAAAACGCCGGCGAATATGCCGGTCTGGACCGTATGGAAGCCCGGAAGCGCATGGTGGAACGTCTGAAAGAAGAAGGCTACCTTGTGGAAATTGAGGATATCTCCCACGCTGTTGGCTGTCATGAACGCTGCAACACGCCCATTGAACCCATGATTAAACTGCAATGGTTCGTGCGCATGGAAGATTTGGCAAAGCCCGCAATGGAAGTTTACCAGAATGGCGAACTGAATATCGTGCCGCCCCGTTTCGGCAAAACGTATATGCATTGGCTGGAAAATATCCGCGACTGGTGCATTTCCCGCCAGATTTGGTGGGGCCACCGCATTCCTGCCTACTACTGTGCAGACTGCGGGCATATTACGGTTTCCAAGCACGACCCCGGCAAATGCGAAAAATGCGGCTCCGCCAATATCAAACAGGACGAAGACACGCTGGATACCTGGTTCAGCTCCGGTCTGTGGCCGTTCTCCACACTGGGCTGGCCCGAAAATACAGAAGAACTCAAGCATTTCTACCCGACCAGCACATTGGTAACCGGCTATGATATCATATTCTTCTGGGTAATCCGCATGGTATTCTCCGGCATGGAGCAGATGGGCAAAATCCCATTCCATGACGTGCTGATTCATGGCCTGATTCGTGATGACCAGGGCAGGAAATTCTCCAAATCCCTCGGCAACGGCATCGACCCTCTGGAAGTTATCAAAAACTACGGCGCGGATCCTCTGCGGCTTATGCTCATTACGGGCAACGCACCCGGCAATGATATGCGTTTCTATTGGGAACGTCTGGACAACTGCCGGAATTTCTGCAACAAAATGTGGAACGCAGTCCGCTTTGTTCTGATGAATATGGATGAAAAGGAAGAAACGCGCCTGCTCATGCTGACCTCTGCCGATAAATGGATATTGTCCAAAGTGAATACACTGGCGAAGGACGTAACGGAAAATATGGAGCATTACGAACTCGGCCTTGCCGCGCAGAAGGTTTATGATTTCCTTTGGGATGAATTCTGCGACTGGTATATCGAAATGGTAAAGCCCCGCCTGTATAATCAGGAAGATACTACAAGGGAGGCCGCACTCTGGACGCTGAAAACCGTATTGATAAACGCGCTGAAACTGCTCCACCCCTTCATGCCGTTTATTACGGAAGAACTGTTCCTGCATATCCAGAATACGGAAGAAAGCATCATGATTTCCCAGTGGCCCATTTATAAAGAAGAATGGAACTACAAGGAAAATGAGCGGGAAATTGACGCTGTCAAAGAAGCTGTCCGCGGTATTCGTAATGTCCGCGCGGAAATGAATGTCGCACCCTCCAAAAAAGTGCAGGTATTCGTTGTTTCCGAAAAAGAGGATGTACGCGATATTTTTGAACGTTCCAAAGTGTTCTTTAAGACGCTTGCCCATGCCAGCGAAGTGCTGGTACAGTCCGATAAAACAGATGTAGGCGAAGATGCCGTTTCTGTCGCATTGACAGATGCAACGGTCTATATGCCGCTGGCAGAGCTGGTTGATATCGAAAAGGAAATCGAACGTCTGGAAAAAGAGCGCGAAAAGATGCGCAAAGAAGTGGAGCGCGTAGAGAAAAAACTGTCCAATCAGGGCTTTGTGGCAAAGGCTCCGCAGAACGTGATTGAGGAAGAACGCGCGAAGGAAGAAAAATATAAAGCAATTCTTGCACAGGTAGAAGAACGCCTTGCGCAGATGCAGAAATAATATGTAAAAACACAAAAACGGCGGAAGCTCCCATCTGGCTCCCGCCGCTTTTTCAGGCGGCATATTTTTTGCAGACAGGTTTCCGCAAAGCCCCCTCCATCAGCTACTGAGGCGTAGCAGTGGGGAGTGTCCGAAACAAAGATTTTATGATA
>CAMQRG010000083.1 GCA_947036475.1 uncultured Clostridia bacterium | reverse complement strand
GTCCTTTCTTTAGAATTATGCATATACACGTTTAATATCGTAAACTTGCACAAACAGAAAAGTACATTTGTTCCTGTTTCCTCCTCCTTTCCTGCGGCCATGGGTCTTCCCGTCCCAAGGCCGCATGCAGTTTCTTCCAATTCTCCCTGTATTACCCAATTTCTTTCAGGGCTCCTTCCCTTATGGGCGTTGCCACAAGAAAATTTCATTTTTTGAAGCGTCTGAAAAATCAGGATTTTTCAGAGTGTCTAAAATTTCAGAAGAAATTTTCTCAGGCAGCTGCCGTCAGCGTTTGACTTAAGAAACCAGGCCAAAAGAAAAATCTGTTTTCTTAAGTCAAGCCGCCTTTGGGGTTATTCTTATCATAGCAGGCGCCATTTAAGGAATCCATAAAGCCTGTCCTTCATAAATCATATCCGCATTCCAAATGTCATTTGCCTCCATGATTCGTGAAATTCCGCTGTTGTCCCCATAGAATTTTCTGCTGATAAATCCCAGGCTATCCCCGCTTTCCACGATGTACCGCTGTTTTTCTTCCTCTCTGCTCACCGGCAGAGCTTCCTCTTTTTCTTCTGTTTTGCTTTCCGGTTTTTCTTCCGCCGCCGCAGACTTCTGCCCCATAGCGAACGCCGTCACCTTCACGCCCTCCATATCCTCCACCAAAGTCTGATAGGATGTCTGCACTGCCACAAGTTCTGATTCCAGATTCTGTAAACGGCTCAAACTGCTCATCATAGCCAGCCCCATGCAGATACAGACCACGCAAAGCATACAGCTTACCCCAGCCAATGCCCTAAAATGTCCCTTGTGCGCTTCTTCTGCCGCCTGCGCCCGTCGTTCCAGAACCCGCCGAATTTCCCGCGCTGCGTCCATGCGTTCCGCCTGTGTCGGGCGTTTCCGCATACCGTTGCCGGTTTCCTCCTGTTCCGGCTGTTCCGCCGCATCTTCCCGCGGGCGTATCATGCTGTTTTCCAGCATGTACTCCTGCATTTCGCGATTTCTGTCATAATAAATAAAATAGCCCTTTGCCTGCCGCAGCCCCTTGCCTTCCTCGTTATAAATATAAAACGAATCCAGCTTGTCCATTGTATCCAGCACAAAAAGCGTCTGCCATTTTTCCTTGAAATACTCCTTGTGGAACGTTTCATCTTTTGCCGTCAAAAACGCACCAAAGCCGGGCTGGCAGTGTACCCACCCCAGGATAGTCATACCCTTGAAATAATTTTCCATCTGCCCGCCGATGTATTCCCATGTTTCGTCGGCAAATCGTTCGATGCCGTTTTCCTGCATCGTCCCCTTCCCCTGAATCGCGCCGGAGATTATCAATGTCTCCTGCCCTTCCACGTTGTAATGCCGTCCGACCAGCGCGGCGAGTTTTTCCTTTCCGCCGCCGCTTTTCCCATATTGGTACAGATATGTATAAACATAATCCTCCATATAGATTTTCACTTCGTTCTCAATGCTGCCCATCTGCTTTGTTTTGCTGGGAAGTGAAAACTCACCCTCTTGGGTGCGACCATACAGGTTGTTATCGCCGTCAAAATAATACCGCATTCCATAGCCTCCCTCTTGTCCTACTTTTGACCGAAACCTGTTCCCTTCGGGATTTCTTCCGGTGCTTGTCCATAATATAACACGCTTAGCCCGCGTAATCTGTCAAACGCTGTCGTGGTATACGTGTTTTTTTCCACAAAAAGCGCGCACTTTCTCATTTTTCCGCACAAAAAAAGACAGGTGCATTTACCACACCTGTCTGGAAACCTTCTGGGCTTTCCCCCGAACCCCGCAAGGTTTTTCAGCCCCTGACCCATTTTTCCGTAAAAAAAGTTTTGCGGAGAAATATTTTCTATATATCCAGAAACTTGCCAGGCAGTTCCCTTCCACTTCTACATCAACGGTGCCAGCACCTTCAGCAGCCAACCCTCTGCCCGCAGCAACAGTGACTCCTTTTTCAAATCCCCCAGCCGTACCTCCTGACATTTCTCCAGCGTCGCCTGAAAATCCTCCTCAATCCGCGCAATCTCAGGCACACGGTATAAAAACGCCGCGCACTCAAAATGCAGGTACAAACTCCTGTAATCCAGATTGATTGTTCCCACCGTTGCCTTTTCTCCGTCACTCGTAAATACTTTCGCATGCACAAATCCCGGCGTATATTCAAATATCCGCACGCCTGCCCCCAGCAGTTCCCTGTAATGGCTTTTCGCCAGCGCAAATGCAAACTTCTTGTCCGGTATATGCGGCAGTATCAGTTTCACATCAACGCCCCGCTTTGCCGCAAATGTCAACGCCGTCATCATGGTCTGGTCAATAATCAGATAAGGCGACAGTATATGTACGTATTCCTCCGCCCTGTTCAGAATATCCATATAAACCGTTTCTCCGACCAGTTCCTTGTCAAACGGGCTGTCTCCATATGGCATGACAAATCCGTCCGACCGAACGCCCGTTTCTTTCTTTTGCAGATACTTTGTATAACCCTCAGTCAGTTTCGCATCAATATTCCACATCTGCAAAAACATCAGCGTCAGCCCCTGCACAGCGTCCCCCTCCAGCATCACTGCCGTATCTTTCCAATGTCCATACAGCTTTTTACGATTGATGTATTCGTCCCCGATGTTGATTCCACCCGTAAAACCAACCTTTCCGTCAATAACCGTAATCTTCCGGTGGTCGCGATTGTTGTAATGCGTTGAAAAAATCGGATGTATCGGAGAAAACATTTTGCACTGTATCCCTTTTTTCCGCAATTCCTCAGGATACCGGTAAGGCAGGTCAAACAGCGCGCACGTCCCGTCATACATCACGCGCACCTCTACCCCTGCTCGTGCCTTTTCCTCCAAAATCCGCAGAATTTCATGCCACATATAACCTTCCTTCAAAATAAAATATTCCATAAAAATAAATTCTTCTGCCCGTTCCAGCTGCCGCAGAAGTTCTGAAAACTTGTCCTCTCCCAGCGGAAAATACTTCACCTGTGTATTTCCATAAATCGGCGTATTCCCGTTTTTCCGCACATAATCCGCCAACTGCGCCGTCCCCTTGTCAGCCTGCTCCAACTTCGCGTAAACCTCCGAATCCTGTTCTGCGTAACGCGCCGTTTCTGCAAAAATCTGGTTCAGCCGCCATTCCAGCATTCTGTGCCCCGGGTGCATCTCCACATACAGATACAGCACGCCGCCCAGTACAGGCAGCAGCATCGTAACCACAGCCCAGCTTAATTTCATTTCCGGGTTGCCAGCCTTGTTTATGATAATCAGCGTTATACACAGCCCAAACGCGACATACCCGCCAAAGAAAAAGGGCACATATTTACTGAACGCCTCCACAATGCCAAGCAGCATCATGATTTGCACCAAAAACATCAGCAAAATCAGTGTTGTTCTTCCAAAAACCAGCCGCAGCACACCGCGCCGCCCTTTTTCCAGCAATATTTTCTTGTCATCGACTTTTTCTGTCATTCTTTGTTCTCCCCAATCCTGTCGCGGATGCTCTGCATACGCAGGTCAAGCATAGCAATCCCGTCCGCACACGCCTTCAGTTCTGCCGAAATCGCCGCCTGATCGTCAAGATCCTTTTTATATTTCAGCTTGTGTTCCAAACTTGCCCAAAAATCCATTGCAATCGTACGGAACTGCACTTCGACCTTCATATATTTCTTTTCCTCCGATAAAAAAATCGGCACTTCCACAATCAAATGCAGACTTCGATAGCCGTTCGGCTTCGGATTTTTTATGTAATCCTTCTCCACCAAAACCCGCACATCGTCCTGTTTGGCCAGCAACGCCGCCGTCGTATAAATATCGTCTGGAAACGAACAAATAACCCGTATCCCCGCTATGTCGAATAAATTTTCCTCAATGCTTTCCACAGTAAACTCGTGCCCTCTCCGTTCCAGCTTTTCAAAAATGCTGGCAGGGGACTTGATTCTCGATTTTATGGATTCAAACGGATTCCTGCTGTGTTTCAGCGCAAATTCCGCGTTTAATACATTCAGCTTCGTTTCCACTTCCATCAGCGCACATTTATACTGCATGAGTAATTCTAAAAAAGCGTGTGCCTGCTCCAAATGTTCTTTGATTGGCGGAAGTATTTCGTCCGCCAAATTCGTTTCTTGTTTTTTCGGCTCTGGTCTTTTTGAATCTGCCATTTTCCGCCCTGCCTTTCCGCATATTTTCAAGCAGTATACCATAATCCGCGAAAAATGTCTAATTTCTTAAGAAATCTTAATCTAAAAAGCCCCGCGCTTATGGGCGTTATTCTTATCGGATAAAAACTGTCTGTGAAATTTCATTCACAGACAGTTTTTCTAGGAAACAATATTCAGACTAACCTTCAAACCCCTAGAATTTCCATCAAAGCAAATCAAGCAACGACCAATTGCAATGAAAATTATTCTGAAAAAACAATTGCAGAATCAATATAACTGTTATGTAGCAATCTATACTAGTATAAAATATTGGGTTTCAATTTAATTGTATTCTCGAAAGGACTTTGACCATTCTAATAATTTTACTATACTATTGTCATACCAATTTTCTGCCCCTGCTTTACGCGGAATTCCCTGCCAGAGAAAAGCGTTTTATGAATATATGGCAGAAGGGAAATCTGCCCCTTGCGGAATAGTAGTATGATTGTCGAACCTGCCAACTCAAAATGTCCCATTTCCATGCCACGGCAAACGCAAACCTTTTCCATTTCATGGTAAATCCCGCCTACAATTAACGCTCCGACCTCTATCTGCACAACCGGTCCCATGTTTTCAGTTATCAAGAGTGACCATGAACGCCGGTTGAGCGTATAAACAGGGACTGTTTCGCAGGCAATCGGCTGTACACTATGCAGTATTCCGGGAATCTCATGGTGTTCTCCCTGAAAACAGTTATCAATATAGCAGTAATGATGGTAATCTGCGGCAGAAAGCCGAAAGATCAGGCATTTCCCACCTTCATACTGCCTACAAAGATTTTCATCCTGAAGCAAGTCGCCCAAACGGTAATAGGAATCTTTTATTAAGAAACTGCTTTCCCTGCTGATAGGATAGGCACTCAGCCAGCCATCACAAGGGCTGATCAAATGCGTTGGCTCCAGGTCCAGTTCAATTTCTTTCCTGTGTCTGGCAAAAAAATCTTGGAAGGAACGAAAATGGTCTGTTTCATATTCCTGTATCTTGATATGATGTTTTTTGATATACCAGCCAATCATTGGACGGGAAAACGTTGAACAAAGGAATCTAACAATCAGCCTGTCTGCACCGCTTTTCTGTATCAATTGGAGCAAAAGCCGTCCCATTTTTGTCCTGTAAAAAAAGCGTACTATCCAATTAGAATCCATCATATGTCTCCCCCTGCCATCAATAGAACGAATATTTCTGCGCTGCCGCAAAGAAGCATACTGACCTTGCCTGCCAGTTTAGGTTTTTTCAGGCGAAATGGAGTAAGGAAAGCGACACCCATTATAAATAACAGGGCTGGCGCTAACTTTGCAAGCGGCAGGCGCAAGAAATGGCACAGGCAGAACAGTGCAGGCAGCAGGAGCGCAGCTGTTGTCACGGGCAGGCCATGGTATTCCTCGCGTGTGGCGTCTGTCTGTGTTTGGCGTTCCTCCTCATCTACATTAAAATAAGCCAGTCGAATCAGTGCACAAAGCAGATAAATCCCAGAGATATAAAACCCCGCTATATTTCCTTCAGAAACCTTGTAAACAAGCAGTGCCGGAAGAACGCCGAAACAAATCAAGTCACTCAGAGAATCAATCTGCACACCGAACCTCTTTTCCTTTTCCGTCCTTATTTTTGTGGACGCAACTTTCCCATCAAACATATCGCAAACGCCGGAAACCATCAGGCATGCCAGAGCGGCGGAGGAGTTTCCGTCTATTGCATAGACAATACCAGTTAACGACGCAAGCATGCCAAAATAAGTAAGAATTACCGTATAATTATAAAACCCTAGCATTGTAAGACCTCCTTAAATAAAATATGCTGCCGCAATGCAATACGCCAGTATGCACCACGGTTTTGCCAAAATAATGATCCAGATAAATTTTTTGGTGGACATGGCAGTTAATCCGGAAAAATAACAAAGGAAATCATCCGGCGCAAGGGGCAGAAGAATCGCAAGGAACAGAACAAGAGTAAACCCGCACTTCTTTCGGCCGACCCACTCTACGCACGCCTTATATTTTTCCGCTGGAACCACCTGTTTGACAAACGCTGTCCCCAGACGACGCGCCAGCAGGAATGCGGCAATAGAGCCTGCGCTGATGCCGATATAATTGCATAAAAATTCGCCAAATACTCCAAACAATCCTGCGCCTACGATACATCCGAGAAAGCCTGGGAGAACTGGGAGTACGACCTGCAGCGCTTGCAAAAGCACAAGCATGGCTGGCCCGAATATACCGAAATCACTGATATATGCCCGCAGTGTTTCCACGGAGGCGAACCGCCCATCAAAATAACCTTTGAGTAAAAATACACCTGCCAACATAAGCAGAAGTGCCAGCATGATGCAGAGTATATTTTTGAATGTTTTACCTTGATTGCCATAGCCTTCCATATGTTCACTCCTTCTCAAATCCGGCGCCTTATCCATATCATAAGACAGGTATCTTAAGAAAACGGTGGTTCAATTCTAAAGAAATCTTAAAATTGCGTGTTTCGCCTATGCAGGTATAGCAGAACAGCGGTATAATCAGTAGAAAGAAACGAGGTGATTCCTATGAAACCGCAAAAAATATTATTTGCGGACGACGATCCTGAAATTCGGGAGGTGTTGCGCCTATTACTCACAGGCGAAGGATATGAAGCTGTGGAAGCTGCAAACGGTATGGAAGTACTTTCCCTGCTGGATTCTTCCATAGACCTTGTGATACTGGATATCATGATGCCAGGGCTGAACGGCTACACCGCCTGCGCGAAAATACGAGAGCGATCTTCCGTACCAATCCTTTTTTTATCGGCAAAATCGCAGGATTCAGATAAGACCTTCGGTTTTTCCGCTGGCGGGGACGATTACCTTGTGAAACCATTTTCTTATAGCGAACTGGTTTCTCGTGTAAAAGCCCTGCTTAGGCGGTATTATGTTTATGGCGCGAAGCAGATGGAGCCGGAAAGTGTGATCCGCTGCTGTGGTACGTTGGAAATCGATACGGCACAGTGTATGGTGCGGCAGGACGGACAGGAGATTCCTCTGACGGACATTGAATACAGGATACTGCTCCTGCTAGCAACGAACAGGAAAAAGGTATTTTCCGCGCAGAATATTTATGAAAGCGTCTGGAACGAACCGTATTTTTACAGCTCACATAATACCATAATGGTGCATATTCGGAAAATCCGTCGCAAGCTGGGGGACGACCCGCAGAACAGCCGGACAATACAGACAGTCTGGGGAAAGGGGTACCGTATTGAATAAATATCAACGTACGCATGGTCTGCGTTTCCAGCTGTTCTGGGGTGTGGTGCTTTCCCTGTCTGTTTCTGTGCTCACATTCGCCCTGCTGTTCGCCATCGGGCTCCGCCTGCTGGATCAAACCGTCTATGGGCACGCGTATGCGGAAAAAATGGCAGATATTCAGTTCGCGAGCCTGCAGAAATACGTTAGGGATGTGAATATTTCGCCACGGCGGTTGCATATGCTGGATGTCTGGTGTAGCCGGAGCGAAAAGGTTTACCTGTCCGTATATCTGGACGGCCAAGCTGCCTATACCTCTTATACGCCTGCAACAGATGTTTCGGATGATGCGGAAGCTCCCCTTTATATGGAAACTCCCGAACTGGAATATACCCTGCAATTTAATGATGGCACGGCTGCGCAGGTCTTCCTTGATTATTATGCAGGAGATTTTTACTATATGGGGCTTGTTGTGCTTTCCGGAGTGGGAGCGTTTTCCTGCTTTTCCCTTTGTCTGATCGCGCTGGTCCACCGGAAGCTGCAATACATCAAGCAGCTGAAAACGGAACTGGATATCCTGGCAGACGGCGACCTCAGTTTCCCCGTTACGGTCAAGGGATCTGACGAGCTGAGCGAACTGGCGTATGGTATCGATGAAATGCGGAAATCCATCGTATCCTACCAGAAAAACGAGGAAGAGATACGGATGGCAAATTCCAAGCTGGTGACGGCAATGTCACATGATCTGCGGACGCCGCTGACATCCCTGCTTGTGTATTTGGAGCTGTTGGAGCGCGGTAAATATGCGGACGAGGAACAGCTTCGGCATTTTGTCAGCCAGAGTCTGGAAAAAACGCTGCAAATCAAGGCTATGGCGGACAAGGTGTTTGAATATTTCCTTGTATATTCCCTGTCTCTTATACACATCTGACGCTGCCGACGACTCCTTACGTG
>CAMQRG010000082.1 GCA_947036475.1 uncultured Clostridia bacterium | reverse complement strand
GATGCAAATACCACCTACATTGGCGGTGATTCAGATAACGAGATACGTTTTGACAGCTCTTTTCTCATTCCGCAGCAAACCACCATCACGCAGAGCGGTTTTATCCCCGAAAGAAACTGGGCAGGGAGCAGCGAACCTTACGAACCAACACTTGCCTTCCATATCTACCGCCTGCGCTATCCCTCCATGGGGGAGCGTTTCGTGGAAAGCCAGATGAATTGGGAGCTTTCTGACCTGACGCCATGGGATACCCTCGACCTTTCAGCCGAAACCGGCCTGAACGAAGCATATCTCTGTGTCAGCGGCAAATACAGCGATGCCCTGAAAAAACTCTTTTTCCGGCAGGGCGATACCGTCATGTATGTGGAATATTTCGGAGAAACAGACCTGCGCCCCTTTGTGCCGCAGTTAGCCGCGCTGATGCAGGAAAACTACCCCACAAGGAAACCGCAATAGGAGGGATACCATGAAAACCAAACGCAAGTTTTTTCCCGCCAACACAGCCGATATCCCCGCGCTGGAAAGCTGGCTGGAAGATATGGCTTTGGAAGGACTGTTCCCGCTTTCCTTCAACGGATATTACGCAAAATTCCGGCTGGGCGAGCCGCAGAAAATGACATACCGCATTGAAGTCCCAAAGTATGTCCAAGCTGAGCCGCCCAAAGCCATGCGGGAAACCTATGCGGATTTCGGCTGGCAGTTTGTCTGCCATATGTGGCAGAAATATTACCTTTTTTCCAATGCAGAAGAATGCCCCATTGAGCCGCATACCGACCCACTGGTTCAAAGAGAACAGCTGGAAGAAGCGTGGCAGGATTCTAAACAGGCTTTTTTTGCTGGCTTTGGCGTCATTATCTTCTTTCTGCTGCTTTTTTCCTTTATGACATGGTCACAGTTTTCAGGCTTTATCCGGGCTTTCAGCCCACTCGAAGCATGCTTCATGCTGTTTGTCCTCCTGTTTGCCGCCGGGTGGACACTCTTTGAAGTGCACACCTGTTCCCGAATCAGGAGGGGGCTTGCGTCCGGCGTCCCTATGGAGCACAAAAAAAGCTATCGGAAAGCCGTTTTTATCCAGCCTTTGATGATACTGCTGATGGTGCTTATCAGCTTTATGCCTTCCCTCTCAATCTATTTGGACAGCATAAAAAAGCCGCTGGAATTTGCAGCCAGCGAAACCACTGTTCTTCTGCCCTGTCTCCCACTGGCAGAGCTTGAAGGGACAGAAGGGAAAGGGCTGGCCAATGTGAAATTTGAAACGTCCCTGCTATCGCCTGTGCAGTACACCATACAGGAATATGGGGAAAATTCCTACATAGAAACCACCTATTTGGAGGTACGTCCGGAACTGTTTGCAGAGCAGACTATGGTAAGCCTTGCTGACAACGGATGTGATTTCTCTGGATTCTCTGGAACATTTCTGAAGCGGCAGGAAATCGACGTCGAACCGGATTTGTTTGACGGACTGGAATATTACCACACAGGCGATAACACAATATTTGCCGCATACAGGGGCAATGCTGTCCTGCGGGTGAAATACCGCGGTAAAGCCGACCTTTCTGAACACCTGCCCGCTTTTGCCGCCCTGCTGGAAGAAAACTACGCCGCGCCCGAGCAATGAAGGGCGGAACATTATTATAATCAAATACCGCCAGGAGGACTTTCCTGCTCAGTATAAACTGCGGCTTTATGGGGAGGGCAAGAACCATACTGGACGATACCCCCTTTGACTATGCTATGCGCCTGCTTTCTGGAGGTTTTGCAGAAGGACTGCCACAGATAAACGAAAAGCGGCAGTACAGAAGGCCATTGCCACAAAAAATCAATCTGAAAATTGTTTTTGTAGCAAGCCGCTTGTACCGCCGCTTTCATTTTTATATTATTCTCCGCAAAGCTCGCGCATAACCTGCTCTACGGTCGAAAGACCGTTAATCTCATCTGCATGTGCCCCGCAGAACACAAGCCCTTCCCGTCCGCTGACCGAATCAATCAACGCCTGAGAAATGCAGTATTTCGTTTCCGCCGCCTTGCAGTGCCCCATGCACTGATAGCATTTCTGCACAGGAATACGTCCTTCCCGTTCTGCCCGCTGCAAAAACGGCGTTTCAATAGCGCGCGCTGCCAGCCCTACCGGACTTTCGATAATTTTAATGTCTGCCGCACTGCTTTCCAGATAAGCCGCCTTAAAAGACGGCGCAGCGTCACATTCCTCTGTTGCAACGAACCGCGTACCCACCTGAACGCCGGACGCTCCCAGCCCCATCAGCCGCTCTACGTCCGCGTGGTTTCGCACGCCGCCGCCCGCAATCACAGGGATTTTTACGCCATGCGCCTCCTCCAGCTCGCCCACGTATCCCAGCACATCTGTCAGACAGTCCTCCAGCGGCAGAAATGTCCCCGCCTGCATGTCGCTATATCTGAAGCCCAGATGTCCGCCGGCCAGCGGCCCTTCTACAACAACCGCATCTGGCAGACGGTCATGCCGCAGCCAGTTTTTTACGATTAACTTCAATGCCCGCGAAGAAGAAACAATCGGCAGTATCCGCACATCTGACCCTGCCGCGATTTTCGCCAGCGTCACAGGCAGCCCTGCTCCGGAAACAATGAAATCCGCCCCCGCCGCGATGGCCTCCCGCACATATTCCTCATAATGGTTCATTACTGTCATAAAGTTAAAGCCAATGATGCCGTCCGGCGCGGTTTCCTTCGCTTTTTCCAGTTCCTTCCCAATTGCGCGCAGATTCGCCTTGAAGGGGTCTTTCTGAAAATCCGCCTCCCTGTAACCCGGGTGTATTCCGGAAATCGTGCCAACGCCGCCGCTTGCGGCAACCGCGCCTGCCAGTCCGGAAAGAGATACCCCAACGCCCATGCCGCCCTGCACAATAGGTCTTCGCGCTGTCAGTCCGCCAAAACAAAGAGCCGGTATTTTCATGATTTTACCCTCCAAATCTTTTCCGTTCTTATGTAATCAAATCTATATTATCAGGTTTTCAAAACCACTTCACAAGTATATCAAAGCCAATTTACATTGTCAATAAGAACACATAAAATTTGTATCCTTTTCTGTACATATTTTGCCAGCAAAAAAACAGGAAAACTCAGTTATGAGCTTTCCTGTTTTGCCGATATCATTGTATTTATTTCAATTTGAAAGAGCTTTTCAGAGGAACAATACGGTTAAACACCAGGTGTTCTTCCGTTGTATCCTTCGTGTCCACAATAAAATAGCCGTTACGCATAAACTGGAACCTGTCGCCCTTTTTCGCCCCTTTTATGGAAGGTTCAATGATACATTCCTTCGCCTCAAGAGAATTGGGATTCATAATCATTTCCCCATTCGGGTCATCAGGGTTATCCAGCATCATATAGTCATACAGACGCGCCGTTGCTTTTACATGCTCTGTCGCGCTGACCCAATGCAGTGTACCTTTTACTTTCCGTCCCTCGAAGCCGCTGCCGCTCCTTGTTTCCGGGTCATATGTGCAGTGTACCTCCGTCACATTCCCGTCTGTGTCCTTCACAAAATCCGTACACGTCACGAAATACGCGCCTTTCAGCCGCACTTCCTTGCCGGGCGCAAGCCGGAAGAACTTCTTTACAGGTTCCTCCATGAAATCCTCCCGCTCAATATAAAGTTCCTTCGTAAACGGAACCTGTCTTGTACCGGCATCGGGATTTTCCGGGTTGTTTTCCAGCTCCATCATTTCCGTCTGCCCCTCCGGATAATTCGTGATAATGAGTTTCAGCGGGTCAAGCACAGCCATCACAACATTTGCCTTTGCCTTCAAATCGTCCCTGATGCAATAATCCAGCAGACCGCTGTCTACCACACTGTTCGCCTTGGAAACGCCGATACGCTCACAGAAATCCCGTATCGCTTCCGGTGTATAGCCTCTGCGGCGCAGACCGCTGATGGTCGGCATACGGGGGTCGTCCCAGCCGTCCACAAGCCCGTCTTCTACCAATGCCCGCAGTTTCCGTTTGCTCATAACCGTATTTGTCATACCGAGCCGCGCAAACTCAATCTGACGCGGCGGATTCAACGTATAACCAGCCTCTTTCACCACCCAGTCATACAGCGGGCGGTGGTCCTCAAACTCCATTGTACAGATGGAATGGGTAATTCCTTCAATCGCATCTTCCAGCGGGTGTGCAAAATCGTACATCGGATAAATACACCATTCGTTGCCCGTAGTATGGTGCGTAGAGTGGGAAATGCGGTAAATGACAGGGTCGCGCATATTGATATTCGGCGAAGCCATGTCGATTTTTGCACGCAGTGTTTTGGAGCCGTCCGGAAATTCCCCTTTTTTCATGCGTTCAAACAAATCGAGGTTTTCCTCCACACTCCTGTTGCGGTAAGGGCTTTCCTTGCCCGGCGTGCTCAGCGTGCCGCGGTATTCGCGCATTTCCTCCGGCGTCAGTTCGCAGACGAACGCCTTGCCTTCCTTTATCAGCTTCACTGCAACCTCGTAATACTGTTCAAAATAGCTGGACGCGTAATAAAGTCTGTCCTCCCAGTCGAATCCCAGCCATTTGACGTCCTCCTGTATGGAATCGACATATTCCACATCTTCCTTTGTCGGGTTGGTATCGTCAAAGCGCAGATTGCATTTGCCGCCGTAAAGGTTCGCAAGCCCGAAATTCAGGCAGATGGACTTTGCATGACCAATGTGCAGATAGCCGTTCGGCTCCGGCGGAAAGCGGGTATGGATTTTATTCAGCTCCCCCTTCAAGTCGTCCTGTATATAGCTGTGGATAAAATTCCCCGTTGCGCCAAGACCGCCGCTGTTTTCCATGTTTTTTTCTTCCGCCATATTGTCCCTCCTGTATTTTTCCTTATTCTTCTGTCTATATCCCACCGTCCAAAAGCCTTCGGCAGAAATACTACTTATCCTGCCAGAGCCTGTAAACGGGAATTTTCGTTATTCATATTTGTGGGTAAATAAAATCCTGCTTAAATCCTAAATATTAATATATCAAACTTTCCCGATAATCTCAAGAGTACATTCTCAAAATCTCTTTCCAATATTACTGCCGTCAAATGCTGTTTGTCCAGTCGTTTTTACAAACGATACGAATAACCGGCTTTCAGCAAAAACAGCATCCGATAAACCGAAAATTTTCAATTCCATTCCCTTTTCAAAATGGCATACTGATATGTGTTTTCATAAAGCGGCGTTCCGTCAGGATTGTTGATAAAGGACACAAATTCCACAAACACTCCCTCCCTGCGCATACCAAGCTTCTCGCAAAGGCGCTGGCAAGAAATATTGTTATCCTCCGTATATGTGTATATGCGCCTTGCATCTTTTTCTCTGAAAAGATAGTCAAAAAAAGCATACACGGCTTCATATGCGTAGCCCTTGCCATGATATGCCCGATTCAGCATCCAGCATGGGCTGAAGGTATCAAGCGGTGAATCCACATTCTGGTCATGCGGTTCAGCATGCTCAGGAAATCCATCTATCTCACCAATGACTTTCCCTGTATTTTTTAATACAACAGCAAAATAGTATTCCGTCTCTCCAACACGTTTCTTCATCTCCGTCCTTGCTTCCTCAAGCGAATCCAGCTTCATGCATGCAAAGCAATTCACCAGAGGTTCTGCCAAATATTCAAACACATCTGCGGCGTCGCTCTCAAGAAACGGGCGCAAAAGCAGCCTTTCTGTTTCAATCACCATAACATTTCTCCTTTACAGGCATGCCCCATCAGGAACCCTCCGGTATTGCCAGCCCGGGATACTGGCTGTACCCCGGCCGCAAGCCGTTTTTGTTTCGTTCCGAATTTAGAACCTGTCCGTAAATTATCTGCGCAATCTGCACGTATCTTATTTATGGATAAGTTCTTAATTCTTAAAGCTGTGGATTGGCGCGGGAATCCTGCCGCCCCTTGCAATAAACTTTTCGCAGTTAAAGCGGTTAATCGGGATAATCGGCGCATAGCCCAGAAGCCCGCCAAATTCTACTGTATCTCCTTCTTTCCGCCCAATAACGGGAATCAGGCGAACCGCCGTAGTTTTGTTGTTTACCATACCAATAGCAGCTTCGTCTGCGATAATACCGGAAAGTGTTGCCGCAGAAGTATCCCCCGGCAGTGCAATCATATCCAGACCAACAGAGCAGACGCAGGTCATTGCTTCCAGTTTTTCCAGCGTCAGTGCGCCTTTTCTTGCCGCGTCAATCATGCCGTGGTCCTCACTGACTGGAATAAACGCACCGCTCAAGCCGCCCACATAAGAGGACGCCATAACGCCGCCTTTTTTCACATTGTCATTCAGCAGGGCCAAAGCCGCCGTTGTGCCGGGCGCGCCCGCTTCTTCCAGCCCCATTTCCTGGAAAATCTCCGCGATACTGTCGCCGACCGCAGGTGTAGGTGCAAGGGAAAGGTCGATAATGCCAAACGGCACGCCAAGCCTGTCTGCCGCTTCTCTTGCAATCAGCTGCCCAACTCTTGTAATTTTGAAAGCGGTCCGTTTCACTGTTTCGCAAAGCGTTTCAAAATCCGCCCCGCGCACTTCTTCCAACGCACGTTTTACAACACCCGGGCCGCTTACGCCCACATTGATGCAACAGTCCGCCTCGCCAACGCCATGGAATGCACCCGCCATAAACGGATTATCTTCCACTGCATTGCAGAAAACAACCAGCTTCGCACAGCCGATACATTCCCTGTCCTTTGTCAGTTCTGCCGTTTTGCGAATGATTTCGCCCATTTCCTTTACCGCGTCCATGTTCAGACCATTGCGGGATGTACCAATGTTTACAGAGGAGCATACCATGTCTGTTTCCGCCAGAGCCTGTGGAATAGACGCAATCAGCTTGCGGTCGCTTTCCGTATAACCCTTCTGTACCAGCGCGGAAAAGCCGCCGATAAAATTCACGCCAACAGCCTTCGCCGCGCGGTCAAGCGTTTTCGCAATACTCACATAGGAATCCGTCTGACAGCCAGCCGCAGCAATAGCAACAGGCGTTACGGAAATTCTTTTGTTTACAACGGGAATCCCATATTCCTTTGCCAAATCGTCCCCGACTTTTACCAAGTCTTTCGCATAGGTCGTGATCTTGTTATAAACCTTTTCATTGAATTTATCAATATCCGCATCGGCGCAGTCCATCAGGCTGATGCCCATGGTAATGGTGCGCACATCAAGGTTCATTTCGCTGATCATGCTGTTGGTTTCCAGAATTTCATTTCTTGTTATCATTCTTCCAACGCCTCCTTAAATACGGTGCATCGCGTCAAAAATCGCCGTATGCTGAATTTTGATTTTCATGCCCAGCTCCTCGCCGACCTTCTCCAGCTTTTCCGCCGTAGTATCAAATACATCGCTGGCGTTGGTAATATCCACCACCATCACCATATTGAAGTATCCGCCCACAATCGTCTGGGAAATATCCAAAATATTGATGTTCGTTTCCGCCAGAGCCGTACAGACCTTTGCGGTAATACCGACCCTGTCCAGCCCTAATACTGTGATAACAGCTTTCTTTGTTTCGTTCATGTTTCTCATTCTCCTTTTTTGTTTATATTTGAAACCAAAAACAGAGCGTCTGGCAAGCAGCCTTCCGCCCTGCTTCTGTTTTCTTTTGAGATTCTTAAAATATTTATGCCCGCCGTCCGCGTGTTTCCTGCCGCAGACAGCAGCTTGCAGGCCGTTATGTTATTGCCTGCCTGCTTGTTGTTGCCTGTTCTGGAATTGCTCCTTTGTAATTGCAATAGGCGTGCAGGGTTCGCCGTAAAAGTCATGTTCTTCTCCAACGATTTCCCCGCCCAGCCGCAGTATGATGTTTACGGTCGTTCTGCGTGCGTCCAGAAATACTTTCTGCACATCATGCCCAAACAAATCCACAAGTACCGCTTCAATCAATGCCGAGCCAATGCGCTGGCCACGAAGCTCCCTGTCAACCGTAATTCTTCCCATATGATACTCACCGTTTTCAACATACATGGCAGCTGTGCCAATCAGCCGATTATCCTGAAACACGCCCCACCATTGCGGGTTGTATTCCTCCCCAACCGGAATCAATTCCACTGGAATACCCTGTTCGGAAGAAAAAACGCCGCAGACTTTTTCCATGACCGTCTGCATTTCGTGTTTTTCAACCCTGCGCACTTCCGCCATAAGATACTCCCCCTTTGCTTTTTCTGATTAAAGCGTCATCAGGGCAATCAGTTCGTCGCCTTGCCGGCTTTATACTTCCGGATAGCATCTGCCAGTTTCGGCAGAATAACCTTTACATCGCCAACAACGCCCAAATCGGAAACCTCGAAAATAGGTGCTGTTTCGTTCTTATTGATAGCAATAACCAGTTCGGAATTTTCCATACCAGCAACGTGCCTGTCTCTTATACACATCTCCGAGCCCCCGAGACGCTA
>CAMQRG010000081.1 GCA_947036475.1 uncultured Clostridia bacterium | reverse complement strand
GTGCGCTGGCAATGGCAAACCATGGGCAGAATACCAACGGCAGCCAGTTCTTTATCGTACAGCAGAAGGACGTGCTGGAGGATGCTCTCTCCGCTTTACAGGAGGCGCGCGACAGCAACGAAGGCGAGCTTGGGCTGACGCTGCATGACGAATACTTCACGTTTAACGACCTTTTCCCAGATGAAGTGCTGGATTATTACAGAGAACAGGGCGGCGCGGCGCATCTGGAATATGCTTTCGGCAATGCGTACACCATATTTGGTCAGGTAATAGACGGTATGGACGTGGTAGATGCCATTGCGGCAGCAGAAACGGACTCTGCCGCCAAGCCTCTTGAGGAAATAACCATCGAAAAAATCGTATTTGAAAACTATACGGCAGAATAAATAACGAAAGGGAATGCAAAGATGAAAAGAAGAATGTTTTTTATAGCTGCAATCAGCGCAGCACTGGTTCTCGGGCTTGCGGGTTGCGGCGGGGAGGAACAGGAACAGGCTCAGCTGCAGGAAACAGAATACCGTATGACTTTCGCAAACCAGACAGGACAGGACGTTGCACGTCTGGAAATCCGCCCTTCCGCTGAGAGCGACTGGCAGGAAATTTCTCTTTCCGAAACGGAATGGAAAAGCAATTATGAAATGCCCATCGCGCTGAAGGGACTTCTGCCGGAAACAGAGGAAGGCTGGCAGGTACAGATGACCTTCGCTGACGGCAGCCAGAATATCTGGGACAGCGTAGCATTTGCAGATGAAGAAACCATCACATTCAGCCTGGCGGACGGCATCGCACTGGCAGAGGTACAGATGGATGAGGTTGACGTTCCTCTGGAGGAATCCATAGATCAGACAGACAACCTTGAAGACAGCAATCTATAAGTATAAGAAACCTTCTGAAAGCGGCAGGGAAAACAATCCCGCCGCTTTTTTGCTGCCAAAAACACCCCCGGTCTATTCCCCTTCCTCCCCGCATATCATAGACAAATGGCTATCCTACAGGGCAAGGCGGTGTTGAATTTGGGTCTGCGGAAAAATGTGACGGAGGCTTTGGAGCTGCCAAAGGAGATTATGCTGGGTCTGCCGCTGATTTCCTTGCTGGGGCGGGAAGAAGTGACAATAGAAAATTATAAGGGCATATTGGAGTATGATGAGGAAAGCGTGCGTATCGGCACAGCGGCAGGTACACTGCGGCTCAGCGGTAAGGGACTCTGCCTGAAACAGCTGACTGCGGAATGTCTTGTTGTGACCGGGGCATTAGATGGGCTGGAATTTCTGACATAAGGCAGAAAAGGGACAGACGAGAGGAAATAACAAATCTTCCCTGCTTTTATGGCAAAGCCCCGATATCTTTCGTTCCTTTTAGGGATTACCTTTCATTCTTTTCGTTTTTTATATGAGGTGAGGATTTTGTTTCTGGCATTGTGGTATTATTTGCGCGGATATGTTATGATAAAGGCAAAGGGCTTTTCTGCCGAACGTTTCATGAACATGGCAGCGTACCGCGGCGTTTATCTCTGGGATATCGCACAGGACGGCGCTGGCATGACTATGAACGCTCCCTGCGGCAGCCTTCCTCTTTTGCAGACCTGTGCAGAAAAAACAGGCTGTACGCTTCAGGTCATTCGCTGGGGCGGTCTGCCTGCGTCTCTGCGGCGGTTCCGCGGCAGGCAGGCACTGGCGGCGGGTATGCTGCTGTTTGCTGCCGGGCTTTATGCCCTTTCTTCCTTTATCTGGGTAGTCAATGTGGAGGGCAACGAACGTCTTTCCAGCGAAGAGATTCTGGACGTCTGCCGCGATATGGGCCTGCACCCCGGCACATGGAAAAAGGGGCTGGATTTGCACGCAGTCACAAACACCCTGCTTGAAAACTTCCCCGATATCTCCTGGGCAAGTATCAATCTGAAAGGCACAGACGCTACCATCCGCCTTGCCGAAACCATCGAAAAGGCGGAAATCGTAGATAAGGCAACCCCCTGCGATATTGTCGCCGCGCAGGACGGCGTAATACTCAAAATTACAGCAGAGCGCGGCACTCCACTGGTTTCTGAGGGCGACGTTGTAAAAAAAGGCGATGTACTGATTTCCTCCGAGGTCATAATCGGGCTGGAAGGCGAGGAGCAGCACCCTGAATACGTCGCGGCAGAGGGCGCAGTAACCGCACGCATCTGGCTCAGGCTGGCGGAAGATGCACCGCTTGCCTATGAGGAAATCGTATACGATGATGAGGTACAGGAAAACCACAGCCTTATTTTTGACGGCAGGGAACTAGACCTTCTCCACCCCAGCGAAAACCGCGAAGGCAGGGAATGGGAGAAAAAGCCTCTCTGGGAGCGCCCGCTTGCCCTCGGCGATTTTGAACTGCCGCTGAAATGGAAAAAAGAAAGCTGGCACAGTTTTGCCCGCGTGCAGAAAACACGTACGCCGGAGGAGGCGAAAGCTCTTCTGGAAGAAAATTTAAGAAAAAAGACAGAGAATTTATTGAGCACATACGGTACAATAGAAGATATAGAAATCCATTACACAGAATACGCCGACAGTATCCATGCCGAAGCGGAGGCTTCGCTTACCGAGCGTATTGAGGAAAAACAAACCACAGAAAAGGAACGGGAAACGGAGAATGGAACGATTTGAAAAAACTTTGCAGTTGGATAACAGCGTAATACTTCCGGTTTTCGGGCAGTTTGACGCAAATATCAGGCAGGTGGAGCACGCCTGCGGCGTGCAGATTGTCAACCGGGGCGATGATGTGAAGATTGTTGGGGCAGAGCGCGGCGTCCGCAAAGCGTGGAACGTCGTCAGTTCCCTTGCCGCACTGGCAGCGAAGGGTGAGGAAATCACCGAGCAGAATCTGAATTATTTCCTTGCCTCTGCGGAAGAAGCGGATTTGAAGGAACTGGAAAAGGTGTATGACGACCTGATCTGTGTGACGGCGAACGGCAGACATCTGAAACCCAAAACGCTGGGACAGAAAAAATACGTAGACCTTATGAAGAAAAATACGGTCGTTTTTGGCATCGGTCCGGCAGGTACAGGCAAAACCTACCTTGCTATGGCAATGGCAATAACGGCATTTAAGAACAATGAGGTCAACCGTATCATACTCACCCGCCCCGCCATTGAAGCAGGGGAAAAACTGGGCTTTCTGCCGGGTGACCTGCAGCAGAAGGTAGACCCCTATCTACGCCCGCTTTATGACGCACTTTATGAAATCATGGGCGCAGAAAACTTCATGAAAAATATGGAAAAAGGGCTGATTGAGGTTGCGCCGCTGGCGTATATGCGCGGACGCACGCTGGATAACGCCTTTATCGTACTGGACGAAGCGCAGAACACCACGCCGGAACAGATGAAAATGTTTCTGACGCGCATCGGCTTCGGCGCAAAAGCCGTCATTACAGGCGACGTAACGCAGATCGACCTGGCGGAAGGCAAACGCTCCGGCCTGATGGAAGCAACAAAGATTCTTTCCGGCATAGAGGGCATCGGCATGATTACCCTGACAAACAAAGACGTCGTGCGCCACCCGCTGGTACAGAAAATCATACTTGCCTATGAAAAAGCGGAGAAAAAGGACACGCGGGAAAAAGGAAAGCGGGGCGAGCGCGATGGCAGGAAAGACAGGAGGCACCACTAAACGGCGTCCGGGAAACTGGACACTGCTGATAATTGCTTTTCTTGTGACGGCCTTCTGCATTGGGACAGGCTCCTATGTGCAGGAACAGGAAACCATACAGGTCGGCGCGGTGGCAGAAAAACGGTATATTGCTGCAAAGGACGCTGTGGACGAGGTTATTACAAACCGGTTGAAGGACGCGGCAGCGGACAGCGTTGGCCCGATATACAAAAACGACCTTGTCGCGGAAGAAGACAGCCGCACACTGGTCAACGAAGTGTTTCAGGAACTGAACAGCATACTCGCCTCCCCTGCCGAGGGCGAAAGCTATTATGAACGCGTGCAGGAGGCTCCCATGAAGCTGCCCGTTGTGCTCAGCGGGAGGCAGCTTGCAGCGTATGAAAGCATGGGACGGGCGCAGCGGCTGCTGTTCGCGGAAGATTGTATTGCTGCAATAAACCAGGTCTATGGCGCCGGTGTGACAGCGGACATGCTTTCCAAAGGTCGTGAACAGGCGCAGGCGGCGTTTGCTGAAACAGAATGGAGCAGTGAACTGAAAGAGATGGCAAACCTCATTCTTTCCGCTGCCCTCAAGCCAAACCTTGTGCCGGACGAGGACGCCATGGAAGCCGCAAGAGAAGCCAAGCGCGCTGAAGTGGAAAATGTAATGATACGCAAAAACCAGAAAATCGTAGACGAAGGCGAAATCATTACACAGGAAATTTATGACAGGCTGCAAAGCCTTGGGCTAATCCATTCAGCGGATTACCAGAACAGTGCACTCCCGCTCTTGGGGAGTCTGCTGATGGTAACACTGCTGTTTGTGGGTGTAATCCTCTATTTTCTTTGGGGACGCGGCAGAAAAACTCTGCGCGGGAACGAGCGGCGCATGCTGTTCACCATCTATACCGGCATGGTAATCCTCCTGCGGGCAATGGCAAACATACAGTATTTCACGCTGATACCGCTGGGGCTTTTCGCCATGCTGGCAGGGCTTTTGATTGGGCGTAATATCGCGCTTGTGATGAACTGCGCGTTCTGCATCGTCGGCTGTTTCATATTCAATGGGGACGTGGAATTTCTTATGTATTCCCTGCTGGTCGGCACACTGGGCGCGCTTCTGATACAGAAAACGGAACGGCGCAGCCATATGGTGCCGGCGGCTCTGGCAATGGGCGCGGTCAGCTTTTTTTCCATGCTGGGCACAGGGCTGTTCTTTGAAAACGGCTATTCTGCGGAGCTTCTGCTCAAAAGTGGTTTCGGTGGGCTCATGGGGCTGGTTTCCGTTATCATTGCTGTGGGGAGCCTGCCCTTCTGGGAGGCGGCGTTCGAGGCAAATACCCCCCTGCGCCTGCTGGAGCTGACAAACCCGAATAATGAACTCCTGCGGCGGCTGATGATTGAAGCACCGGGAACATACCACCACAGCCTGATTGTAGCAAACCTTGCGGAAACAGCGGCATATGAAATTGGCGCAAATACCGCGCTTGCAAGAGCAGGTGCATATTACCATGATATTGGCAAGCTCAAAGACCCCCGCTTTTTTTCGGAAAATCAGACCGGATACAATCCACATGACGACCTCCCGCCGGAGGACAGCGCACGCATCATCATTCAACACGCGCGGGAAGGGCTTGAGATGGGACAAGCTTACGGGCTGCCCCGCACAATACTGGACATTATCCGCCAGCATCATGGGACAAGCCTTGTCAAGTATTTTTATTTCAAAGCATTAAAAGCCGAGGGGGCGGAACACGTAAAGGAAGAAGATTTCCGCTATGACGGGCCAATTCCCTCCTTCCGGGAATCTGCTGTCGTCATGCTGGCGGATACCATAGAGGCAGCAGTACGCTCCATGCTGGGCAGCGGAAAAACGCTTGCCGAAGCGGAGGAGGCCATAAAAGGGCTGATGAAGGACAAGCTGGACGATGGTCAGCTGAACAACAGCGGGCTGGCGATACATGAACTGGAAATCATACGGGGAGCGTTTTTGAAGGTGTTCCATGGCATGTACCACGAACGGGTCGCCTACCCAAAGAAGGAAGAAATTGAGGCGGCGGCGAAAAAAGAAACCACCGAAACAGAAGGAGAAACAGAACGTGACGATATGGATTGACAACCGCGCGGGGGAGGTATTCCCGCCGGAATTGGAAGATGCAGTGAAAAAAGCCACGGCAGAAACTCTGCGCTGCGAAGGCTTTGATGAGGCGTGCGAAATCAGCGTTTCCATTGTGAGCAACGATGAAATACGCCAGATAAACAAACAGTTTCGGGAAATCGACAGGGCAACAGATGTACTCAGCTTTCCCCTGCTGACCTTTGCGGAGGGCGAGGAGCCGGACAGGAACGAAAACGATGAAATATTGCTCGGGGATATTATCATTTCTCTGGAGCGGGCAAAAGAGCAGGCAGCGGAATACGGACATTCTCTGCGACGGGAAATTGCATTCCTGACGGCGCACAGCATGCTGCATCTTTTGGGATATGACCACATGGAGCCGAAGGAGGAAGCGGAAATGTTCCGGCGGCAGAAGGAAATACTGCTTTTGGCGGGTTTCCCGCGGGAATGAAAGGAGTGCGAAATATGGCTGGGAAAACGGAAATTACGGATATGGAACTGATGGCAAAGGCAAAAGAGGCAATGGCACAGGCATATGCGCCCTATTCTAAGTTCCAGGTAGGCGCGGCCCTGCTGGCGGAAAACGGACAGATATTTTCAGGGTGCAACGTGGAAAACGCAAGCTATGGCGGAACAATCTGCGCAGAACGGACGGCTGTGGTAAAAGCAGTTTCGGAGGGCGTACGGGAGTTCCGGAAAATTGCCATTGCGGCAAGCAGCGGGGAGTATGCTTCACCCTGCGGCATCTGCCGGCAGGTATTGTTTGAATTTATGCCAGATGGCACCGTACTGCTGGACAGCGAAAAGGAGGGCATGAAGTCTTTTTCTGTGCGGGAACTGCTGCCGTTCGGGTTTGGTCCGGAGGATTTAAGATAAATAAGACCTTGGAGGCTTTGCCCCCAATGCCTCCACCCGCTTTCTTTCGGAGAAAGCGGGGCAAAGAACTTTATTGCAGGAAACTGCGTTTCCCGAGGCAGAAAATTCAGGGAAAATACAAATTTTGAGTCCCTGCTCTGCTTCATATGACGAAAAAACGGAAAAGTTCTTAATAAAAGGAGTGAGCAGAATGGAAGTAATAGAGATACGGGTGACGCTCTCGCCGTCAGAAGCGGCGGAAATCGTAATGGATAAGCTGGCAGATGCCATTGTCAGCGCAGAACTTCTGGACTCTTATAACAGGCGCACAGCGGACGGAAAAGAGGTCGTTGTCCGGCTGTTTGAACGGTATTATATGCGCTCCTCTAACCGCGCGACGCTGACATTAGTCGCGGACGATCTCGACGGTAACGGTACAACACGCGTTCGGTTATCCGCAGGCGGCGGCGGGAACAGCATTTTCTGGCGGTTCGACTGGGGCGCGGGCGAAAGTTTCGCGCTGGAAGCAGAAAGCGCACTGAAAGCATATCAGGTGTAATACCGAAAACGCGGGGCACCGTCCCGCCCTCTCCCCTTTCCTGAAAAATCTTTATTGCAGAAAACGGGTCAGGGGCTGGAAATTCTTGCAGGGGCAGTATGTCTGAGGGCAAAGCCCACAGGTTCTTTAAAATTTTTTGGTCTGTAATGTTTTGAAAGAGGTGAAGATATGGCGGAGAAAAGCTGGGAAACATTGGAGGGCGCATGCTATTCCTGCCGGAAATGCAAACTTTGGGAGCGTCGGACAAACGTTGTCATCGGCAAGGGCAGCCGCACAGCGGATATCCTGTTTATCGGCGAAGGTCCCGGCCAGCAGGAGGATTTGCAGGGTGTGCCGTTTGTTGGTCCGGCTGGTCAGCTGCTGGATAAAATGCTGGAAAGTGTTGGGCTTTCGCTGGAAGATGCATATATCGCAAATATCGTGAAATGCCGCCCGCCCGGCAACCGTGACCCGCAGGAAGATGAAAAAGCTGCCTGCCTGAATTACCTGCGCTATCAGCTGATGTTGATACAACCGAAAATTATCGTCTGCCTGGGACGGATTGCGGCAACAACTGTTATTGACCCCGGCTTTAAGATTACACGTCAGCGCGGGCAGTGGTTTGAGCGCAAGGGATATCATATGATTGCAACTTACCACCCTTCCGCGCTCCTGCGGGACGAAACGAAAAAACGTCCCGCATGGGAAGATATGCAGGCGATACGCCAAAAATGGGACGAGTTGAAAGGATAAAAAAACGTGGGGCTTTGCCCCAAACCCCACCAACCCTTTGAAAAGGGTTGGATCCCAAACTTTATTGCGGGAAACTGCGTTTCCCTAAAGCGAGAGATTTGGAAAAAACAGATTGGCAAAATGAAATTCCCTGCCAGAAAAAGGGTCAAGGGACGACGTCCCTTGCGGAGGTTTGGAGGCGGAGCCTCCAAGGTCTGAAAAAGGAGGATACACATGGAACAGCAGAAATTAGAAGCGCTTAAGGCGCGCTTTGCAGACGTAAAACTCACGCCAAACGCCAAAACAATGGACGAAGTCGTAGAGTACATCGAGAAAAACTGGGGCGCAGAACGCGTCAAAATTCTTGAAAGCGAATATGCTGCGCATTACAAAAACGCGCTCGAATTCATGCAGCGCATGGGCAGAAGCACAGCGGACGTACAGGAAGAAATCCGCAGATACCGCCTGCCGAACAAAATCTGCGTTGTGCTGGGCATGCAATCGGAATATATGACAGCCGAAAACGGACTCAAATACTATCAGGCTCTGACGCTCCTGAAAGGCCTGACACAGGAGGATATTGACACGAAAAACG
>CAMQRG010000080.1 GCA_947036475.1 uncultured Clostridia bacterium | reverse complement strand
CTGCCGCCCTGCGGGCTGTTTTCTGCTTCTCTTAAAATTTCAAATCGTCCAAATCAACCGTACCCATCGGAATCGCGTTCCCGCAGTTCGGGCAGTTGATTTCTTCCACGCTTTCCATCGTTTCACCGTCAACGTCGATTTCCTGCTCGCAGTTCGGGCAGATGAACGAAAAGAAATAAACCGGCTCGTCCTCTATATCGTCCTCGTCCTCATCCAGCATCTCCATGTCCTCGTCATCCATGAAGGTTTCCAGCATAAAAGCCATGTCGTCCAGAATATCGAGCATACCATGAAAAATCTTTCCTTCAGGGCTTTCCTCAGGGAACCCGCTCCCATCACAGAGCCCTCTCAAATATGTTATCTTTTTTTCAAAATATTCCATGACAGCAGCCTCCTTCGCTTCCGCCGGACAGGGCGTCTGCCGTCCTGCCGGAACAATTATCAGCCGTTTACTCTGCCCAGGTATTCGCCTGTACGTGTGTCGATTTTGATAACCTCACCCTGGTTGATGAACAGGGGCACCTGAATCTGCGCGCCTGTTTCCACGATAGCGGGCTTTGTTGCGCCCTGAGCGGTATTGCCGGCAAAACCGGGTTCTGTTTCCGTAATTTCCAGTTCCACGAAAAGCGGAGGCTCAATGCCGAATACCTGACCATCGTAAGCAAGAATTTTGACAACTTCGTTTTCCTTTACGAACTTCAGGGAATCGCCAACGTCTGTCGAATTTACAGCAATCTGGTCGAAAGTTTCCGCGTTCATGAAGTGGAACAGGTCGCCATCGCTGTAAAGGTACTGCATATCCTGTCTGTCAATGTGTGCTCTGGGCATTTTTTCCGTCGGACGGAATGTTTTTTCCAGAACTGCGCCTGTTTTCAGGTTTTTGATTTTTGTGCGGACAAAAGCCGCGCCCTTGCCGGGTTTTACATGCTGGAATTCCAGAACCACATACGGGTCGCCCTCAAATTCCATTGTTACGCCATTTCTAAATTCACCTGCAGAAATCATGTAGTTTCCTCCTCAAATATCGTTGCTTCGTATCATGCCTTTTTCAGTTTTTCGTAAAAAGTGCATATCCTTCTTTATTTTACCGGAAAAATGTTGATTTTTCAATATCTATTTGAAATTTTTTAGGGCTTTGGGAACGTCAGTGCGGCTTCTGCGCTTTATTTTTTCCCATATTTCCGGAAGTATACCTTCATTACCTGCCGCTCTGCGCCGCGCTTTACCTTCGTAACCAGCTGGTCCCTTGCGCAGATGGGCGCGGTCATGATGCAGAACAGGCCTGCCCTGTGCCCGCACCACATATCCGTAAACACCTGGTCGCCTATCATGGCGGTTGTTTCCGGCGTTGTGTCCATAATCTCCATTGCGCGCCGCAGCTTGCGTATGCCGGGCTTGCCCGCTTTATGCACCGCCAGCGTATGCAGACTGCTGTTGAACAGATGCACGCGTTCCTTACTGTTGTTGGAGAGGATACACAGCCGGAACCCCTCCCGCCGCAGATACGCGAACAGTTCGACAATGCTTTCTTCCGGCTCTGCTACGTCAAACGGTGCGACCGTATTATCAATGTCGAACACCAGCCCGCGGATTCCACGCGCTTTCAGTTCCTTCAGAGGCAGTTCAAAAACTGATTTGATATAAATATCCGGAAAAAAACGCTCTAAAATCATAGGCTTTCTGCACTCCCTTCTTCCCGTTCCATACGCCAGTGGGCGTTTTCCTCAATGTCACCCAGCCGCTCCCCGCTCAGGTAGCGTATCATTACATCGTCCGTTTCTCCGACTACGCCATAGGTCAGTTCGATTCGCTTCGTCCGCAGGATATTCCGCGCCGAGGAATGGATATTGCCGCAGATTACAACGTTAATTTCCTGTTCTGTCAGAAAATCCGCGATAGTTGTTTTGCCGAGAGGAATGATTTCCTTCTTTTTTACCAGCTCGATTTCTACTTCATATACCGTAAATTCCCGCGCGCGGGTATATTCCAGTGCGATTCTGCCGTCCTTTGTCGGTATGGCTACGCGCATCTGCGACCACTCCTTTGTGTTTTTCGGGCGGGTTTCCGCCGCCTTTCTAGTATTTTTCCACGAAATCTGGTATTTGTCAATTTTTCTCAGAATATTTTGCGTATTTTCCAAAAAAAGTGTAAAATACTATTTGCTGAGAATAAATTGATAAAAGATTTCGGGGACTCTGTCCCCGAACCCCTGCAAGCCCTTTGCAAAGGGCTTGACCCCAAACTTTGTTTCCGCCGCGCAGATGCGCGGCGGGTGATGGGTCAAGGGGCGCTGAGCGTCCGGGGGACGCTCGTTCAGCGCCGACCGGAGCAGAGCGGAGAAAACGTCCCTTGCGGGGTGTGGGGCAGAGCCCCGCGATCTGGAAAGGAGTTATCTATGGACGAAAGAATCAAACAGCTTGCTTATAACCTCGTGCATTATTCCTGCCGCCTGCAGAAAGGCGAAAAGGTCTGGATTTCCTGCAACGGCACGCATCCACTGCCGCTTGTCAAGGCTATCATTAAGGAGGTTTACCGCGTGGAGGCGATGCCCTTTGTGCGCCTGATGACAAATTCGCTGGAGCGCGAAACACTCTTAGGCGCGACGGAGGCGCAGCAGAAACTGCTTGCTGAAACGGACGCCGCCCTGATGTCAAAGATGGACGCGTTTATCGGCGTGCGCGGCGAAGATAACCTGACCGAGCAGTATGACGTGCCTTCTGAAAAACTGGATTTGCAAAATAAGTTTTATGATGATCCGGTACACCACCAGATACGCGTGCCTAAGACGAAATGGGTCGTTCTGCGCTATCCTACCAATTCTATGGCGCAGTCGGCGCATACTTCCTTGGAAAATTTCGAGGATTTTTATTTCGATGTCTGCAATCTGGACTATGGCAAAATGAGCCGCGCAATGGACAGCCTTGTTGATTTGATGAATCAGACAGATAAGGTGCGCCTTGTTGCAAAGGATACGGATATTTCTTTTTCCATTCAGGGGATTCCTGCCGTCAAATGCGCCGGTTCCTGCAATATTCCGGACGGCGAGGTCTATACCGCTCCTGTGCGGGATTCTATCAACGGCGTAATTACCTACAACACCCCGTCGGAATACAACGGCTTTACGTTTGAGAATGTGAAACTGACCTTTGAAAACGGAAAAATCATTGCCTGTGATGGGAACGATAAGGAACGGCTGGAAAAGGTATTCAATACGGACGAAGGCGCGCGGTATGTCGGGGAATTTGCCATTGGGGTTAACCCATATATCACAAAGCCTATGAATAATATCCTCTTTGACGAAAAAATCGCCGGAAGTATTCACTTTACGCCCGGCAACTGCTACGATGACGCGCCGAACGGCAATAAATCGGCAATCCATTGGGATTTGGTGCTGATTATGACGCCGGAATACGGCGGCGGGGAAATCTGGTTCGATGACAAGCTGATTCGGAAGGACGGCAGATTTGTTATTCCGGAACTGGAATGTCTGAACCCTGAAAACCTGAAATAAAAAGCCTATAAGATTTATCTCCTGCTGTCCCGCTTTCTCTGTAAAGAAAGCGGGCGGCGGGCAAAACTCTGCGGTCTTATTCTGCTTTGTTTTCTACCTCAAAATGAATATTTCCTTTTTCTCGCTCTAAGTCCCGCAGAACGCGCATGACTTTCTCCATAAAGCAGGCACGCAGTTCCGGTGGAAGTGTGTCCGCGCCTTTTATAACTACCCGTTCTATCTCTCCGTCCGCTGACCCGATGTAGTCCCGTCCCATATCCCAGAGCGCGTCCAGATTTGCCCCGTAATGTGTCGGAAAATCAAACGCCTGCCGTATCCGCTCATGCAGTTCCAACAGTCTTTCGCAACCCGTAATGTCCAAAACCGTTTCCTTCATGTTCTCCATACCTCCCGTTATTTCCTTCCAGTTTACACACTCCTGCGCACCTTTGCAACATCTGGCCGTAAAAAACGGCAAAAGCCTGTCCGACTTCTGCCGTTTTCATTATCTTTTAAAATAAATTCTTAGCCCCTGCCGTACAGGGACTGTACGGCAAAACGGGTCAAGGGGTAACACCCCTTGCGGAGTATGGGGCAGAGCCCCGCGGTTTTTATCATTTTTTCAAATACTTGTCGATAGCTTCCGCGGCTTTTTTGCCTGCACCCATGGCAAGAATAACCGTCGCCGCACCCGTCACAGCATCGCCGCCCGCGTAAACGCCTTCGCGTGTGGTCTGGTTCGTTTCCTCGTTCACTACCAGACAGCCTTTACGGTTTGTTTCCAAGCCTTTTGTTGTGCTGCGGATGAGCGGGTTCGGAGATGTGCCGATGGACATAACTACCGTATCCACGTCAATTACATAGTTAGAGCCTTCTACGGGCACAGGGCTTCTTCTGCCGCTTGCGTCCGGCTCGCCCAGTTCCATTTTCAGGCACTCAATACCGCATGCCTGACCGTTTCCATCGTCCAGAATACGCACAGGGTTGCGCAGCAGGTGGAACTCAATGCCTTCTTCCTTTGCGTGGTGGATTTCCTCCAGACGTGCAGGCATTTCCTTTTCGGAACGACGGTACACGATATATACTTTTTCTGCCCCAAGGCGTTTTGCGCACCTTGCAGCGTCCATTGCCACGTTGCCGCCGCCCACAACGGCAACCGCTTTGCTCTTGCGGATAGGTGTATCATATTCGGACAGGTACGCTTTCATCAGGTTGATGCGCGTCAGATACTCGTTCGCGGAATACACGCCTACCAGTGCTTCGCCAGGGATATTCATGAAGGAGGGCAGACCTGCGCCTGTGCCGATAAACACCGCGTCAAAGCCCATATCTTCAATGATTTCGTCTACGGAAAGCACTTTGCCGATAACCATATTTGTCATGATGTTCACGCCCAGCGCGGACAGCTTGTCAATCTCCTTCTGGACGATTGCCTTCGGCAGACGAAACTCCGGTATGCCGTAAACCAGCACACCGCCGGCCTTATGGAAGGCTTCAAAAATTGTGACTTCATAACCCGCTTTTGCCAGATCTCCGGCACAGGCAAGGGAAGAAGGACCAGAGCCGACTACGGCAACTTTTTTGCCGTTAGATTCAGGCTTTTCAGGCATTTCATCGCAGTTTGCCATATACCAGTCCGCCACGAAACGCTCCAGACGGCCGATTGCAACAGCCTCGCCTTTCATGCCGCGTACGCATTTTGATTCACACTGGCTCTCCTGCGGGCAGACGCGGCCGCAGACAGCGGGCAGGGCGTTTGTAGATGTAATCACGCGGTATGCCGCCATAAAATCGCTCTTTGCCACCTCGGCGATAAATTCGGGAATGCGCACGTTAACAGGGCAGCCGCTGACACAGGGTTTATGTTTGCAGTTCAGGCATCTCTGCGCTTCTTCCACTGCCATTTCCGCCGTATAGCCCAGCGCGACTTCCTCAAAGTTTTTATTCCTGACGTCGGGCTTCTGCTCCGGCATCTTAATCTTTTCCAGACTCATATTTGCCATTTCGTTACCTCCCTAAAAATATGTAAGACCTCGGGGGCGCTGCCCCCAATACCCCTGCAAGAGCGGAAGACCTCGGGACGCTGTCCCGAACCCTGCAAGCCCTTTTCAAAGGGCTTGACCCCAAACTTTATCGCCGCCGCATATCCATGCGGCAGAATCGCTCACCTGAATCTTTTGCGACAAGCGGGTCAAGGGGCGCAGAAGCTCCGGGGGAGCTTCGTTTTGCGCCGACCGAAGCGGAGCGGAGACAGTGGCCTCTGCGGAGGTTTGGAGACAGAGCCTCCAAGGTCTTTTTCTTTTTATATCAATTCCTGCGCGAGTTTTTCCATGCGGCAGATGTGCGTTTCTGCAAGTTCTGCTTCGCGCGCTTTGTATACGGAATTCCGGTTCATCAGCTCGTCAAAATCAACCTCATGCCCGTCAAAATCGGGCCCGTCCACACACGCAAACTTAATTTTCCCGCCGACTGTCACGCGACAGCCGCCGCACATGCCCGTCCCGTCAATCATAATCGGGTTCAGGCTGACGATTGTCTTGATTCCATACGGCTTCGTTGCCAGACTTACGAATTTCATCATGGGAATTGGACCAATGGCTATTACTGTGTCATAGCCAGCGCCGCCTTCAATCAGCGCTTTCAGCTTATCCGTTACAAAGCCTTTTTCGCCCTGCGTACCGTCGTCCGTCATCAGATAGAAATTGCTGGAAACGGCTTTCATTTCGTCCTCCAGAATTACAATGTCTTTGCTGCGGAACCCTGCGATAACGTCTACTTCAACGCCCAGAGCATGCAGCGCTTTTGCCTGTGGGTATGCAATGGCACAGCCAACGCCGCCGCCGACAACCGCGACTTTTTTCATTCCTTCGTATTCTGTAGCCACACCCAGAGGGCCGACAAAATCCTGTATACTGTCGCCAATTTCCTTCGCACCCAGCAGCTTTGTAGAAAGGCCGACTTTCTGGAAAATAATGGTCACAGTCCCTTTCTCCCTGTCGTAATCCGCGATAGTCAGGGGGACGCGCTCGCTCATCTCGTCCACGCGGAAAATGATAAACTGCCCTGCCTGTGCCTTGCGTGCCACAAAAGGTGCTTCAATCTCCAGGAGCGTAACCGTGCTGTTGAGTTCTTTTTTGTTCACGATACGAAACATAGCTGTTCTTCCTTTCTCATATGAAAAGCTGGAATCGCGGCGGAAAAAGGCTTTTTTTCCGTCTGCTTTTCTGATAATATAGTTTTGGGAAAGGCCGGAGGGACGCTGTCCCCAAGGCTTTCGGGTCTTTATTCTTTCCCTTGCTGTGTTCCATCATAACACAAAAGCGTTACAGGGAACAAGGTGAAAAACGCCGTTTTTCCGGCGGCGTATTACAAAATGTTTATCGAAATCAAACAAGAAGCAGGACGTTTTCTGTCCCGCGCATGGTTGGGGTGTTTCACATCAGTATAAAAGGAGACAGTTGCATGAAAGAAAAATATACGTTGGAAGATCTGGCGGAAATCATAAGGACACTGCGGGCGGAGGGCGGCTGCCCATGGGACAGGGAGCAGACGCATGAAACCCTGCGCGAAGCCATGCTTGAAGAGGCATATGAGGCGGCTGACGCAATCGACAAGGGCGACATGGAGAACCTCTGCGAAGAAACGGGCGACGTTCTCCTGCAAGTGGTGTTTCATGCGCAGATTGAAGCCGAAAAAGGCGGCTACACGCTCGACGATGTGCTGAGGGGCGTATGCGAAAAAATGATTTACCGCCACCCGCATGTATTCAGTACAGGCGTTACCGCCGAAACGCCGGAGGAGGTTCTTGTCAACTGGGAGGCACTCAAGAAGAAGGAAAAGCACCTTTCCAGCCAGACGGAAGCCATGCGCGGTGTGCCTGATGCGCTTCCTGCCCTTCTGCGTGCAAAAAAAGTGCAGAAAAAGGCGGCAGATGTGGGGTTTGATTTCTATGAAAGCGGCGGCGCGATGGAAAAGGTTTTTGAGGAATGCCGGGAGCTGGAGGAGGCTGTCCGTCTGCGGGACGGTACGGAGGAGGAAGAATTTGGCGATTTGCTCTTTGCTCTGGTAAATATCTCCCGTTTTTTGAAAATAAATCCTGAGTTTGCCTTGACAAAAGCCATCAAAAAGTTTATAAATAGATTTGAGTATGTTGAGAATTCAGCCCTTTCGGAGGGAAAGCAGCTTTCCCAAATGACTCTGGAAGAAATGGATTTGCTCTGGGACAAGGCAAAACATGAGCTGCGTCCGAAACAGTGAAGCATCATAATTCATTAAAGGAGGAAAACAAAAATGAACAAATCTGACTTAGTAGCGGCAATCGCCGAAAAAGCTGAACTGAGCAAAAAAGATGCAGAAAAAGCCCTGACGGCTTTTGAAGATGTAGTTACAGAAGAACTGATGAACAACGGCAAGGTGCAGCTGGTAGGCTTTGGGACATTCGATGTTTCCGAGCGTGCGGCAAGAGAGGGCAGAAACCCTCAGACGGGCGCGGCTATGCCGATTCCTGCTTCTAAAGCTCCCCGCTTCAAAGCCGGCAAGAAACTGAAAGACGCTATCAATAAATAAAATTGTAAAAGGGGCCGCTCCGGCCGCTGTCTGAAAGGGCAGCGGCGGGGCGTTTTTTTATTTTCTGCCAAAAGGCATGATTATGTTAATGGGGAGAATATTTAAGAGATGGTTTTGCGAGACACAATTATCCCTTCGGGGAGGCACTTTTGGCGCAAGTGTGGTCGGCTTTGCCGACTGCAACAGCGGCTCTGCCGCTATTATAGTGCCCAAAACGTGGGGGAACCGTTTCGAGATGATTCCCCAGCGTTTCAATGATTTACATAATGAGGTTTGTTGGATTTTTTAGATGGGATTTTCAAGGATGGTTTTTGCGAGACACAATTATCCCTTCGGGGAGGCACTTTTGTCGCAAAAGTGCCCAAAACCTGTCTCTTATACACATCTCCGAGCCCACGAGACGCTAC
>CAMQRG010000079.1 GCA_947036475.1 uncultured Clostridia bacterium | reverse complement strand
CTATTTTTACCGCATCGTTCCACATCTTCTGCCCGCTCTCGGGCAATTTGAATTTTCCCATAAACACCCTCCATTTGCACACTTTTCCACAAAGTATACCTTTCAAAAAAGCGAAAAAATGTCAAAAACCACAAAATAAAATGTTGAAAAACACAATATTTTGTGGTATGGTTAGGTCGATGGTATTTTATTGTCACTTATTAAAACGTATACATTTTAATAAGCCTTTCGGCTCTTTCCCCTATCCTTCCAAAAAAGCAGTGCCCTCTGCCACAATCGAAACGTGCCCCGCAATATACAGCGTGGAAATTACGCCATTCTGATATCCGGCTTCTGCCCTCATTTTTCCGCCGGGCTGGTGCAGTTCTACAGAAACCGCTTTCCCATTTTTCCATGCAAGATACGCCCCCACAGCGGCCGTCCCGCTGCCGCAGCCGCGTTCCCAAATCATACTGACCCCTTTTAGGTAAACAAGCGGCTTGAGCGAATACTTTTTTTCGTCCAAAATCAGGAGTCCGAATGCTGCACCGTCCGGCAGTTCCTCCGCCCAGAGCCTGACCGCCGTTTCGGCTTTCCGTTCCATATCCTCTTCCCAAAGCCCCGCCGGAACGATTACATGCGTGATTCCTTCAAAAACAACTGCCGTCAGCCGGAGTTCTTTCCCTTCCAGCCGAAACGTTCTTTCTTCTATCCTCTCAGGCAGGGGCATTTTTGCTTTGCCGAAAAAGACGCTCCCTTCCCTTGTAATCTCACAGGGAACAAGCCCCTCTGCACCGGAAACTTCCAACAGGTATTCCCGCGTTTCTCCTATGGCAAGCCCCTCTTTCTGCGCCAGCCAAGCGGCAAGTGAAAGCGATGCGTTCCCGCAAAATTCCCCCGCCATCATTTGCAGACGTTTCGCCGCCTGCGGATTTTCCGGCTCCTCTATATAGCCCGCCTGTTCCGCATATACGCTGTCATATGCAATCAGCCGTTCCGCAAGTGCAAGCTGTTTTTCCCGCGGTACAGGCGTTTTCACCAATATCGTCATATTCTGCGTCGGGCTGGTTTTAATAAATTCGATTTCCATACTTCCACCCCTTACTGCTGGAAACGTCCAAGGAAAGCCTTTGTCCGCTCCTGCTGCGGGTTGTTGATTACATCCTGCGGGGCACCTTCCTCGACGATTACGCCGCCGTCCATGAATATGATATGATTGGACACATCACGCGCAAACGCCATTTCATGCGTTACAATCACCATCGTCATATGCTCCGCCGCCAGGTCTTTTATGACCTTCAGAATTTCACCCGTCAGTTCCGGGTCAAGCGCGGAGGTCGGTTCATCGAAAAAGAGCATTTTCGGCTTCATCGCCAACGCGCGCGCAATAGATACCCTCTGCTGCTGTCCGCCGGAAAGCTGGAAAGGATAAGCGTCCTCCTTATCAGAAAGCCCCATTTTTTCCAGAAGCACGCGCGCCTCCCTGTATACCTCATCTTTCGGGCGTTTCCCAATCAATATCGGCGGCTCGGTTATATTCCGCATCACAGAATAATGTGGGAACAGGTTGAAATTCTGGAATACCAGTCCGAAATTCTTTTTGATATTTCTCAGGCTCTCTTTATCTGAATAGACCGCCTTTCCCACCGCATCCGCTTTTGCGGCATATTCCCCAAGGTAAACAAGGTCACCGCCGTCCATGGTTTCCAGCAGTGTCGCACAGCGCAAAAGTGTAGACTTGCCGGAGCCGGAGGGACCAATGATAGAAACAACCTGCCCTTCCGAAACGGAAAGAGAAATATCTTTCAACACTTCATTATCGCCAAATTTTTTATTGCAGTGGTTAATCTCCAAAACCTTCATAATATGCCCTCCTTCCTTAACGGTAATAATCCATTGCCTTTTCGATTCGCTCCATCACAAAGGCCACGACGAAGTTAAATATGAAATAGAACACGCCCGCAACGAACAGCGGCAGAATAGACCCTTCTTTCGCCGCAATCTGTTTCGCAATGGTGAACATTTCTTCGTATGTCAGCACAAACGCCAGCGAAGTATCTTTTACCAGCGTAATAACCTCGTTCGTAACCGGCGGCACAATACGCTTTGCCATCTGCGGGAATATAATCCTGCGGAAAGTCTGGCTTTTGCTGTATCCCAGTACTGCCGCCGCTTCATACTGCCCAACAGGAATCGACTCAATACCGGAGCGGTAAATTTCCGCAAAATACGCCGCATAGTTCACAGAAAAACCAATCAGCACCGCAATGAAACGGTACGACCTCGGCAGCTGCATCCCGAAAAGGTAAAACGGTCCATAAAACACAACAATAAGCTGCAACATCAGCGGCGTACCACGCAGTATCGCAATGAAAATCTTTACAATAAACTGTATCGGCTTAAAGCCAAGGACTCCTGCTTTGATTTTTCCGCCCAGACCCACAGGCTGTTTCACTTCCTCTTTTTGCAAAAACCGCAAAGGCGCCCATTTGGACATGCGCCCGAATGCCACCAGAAGGCCAAGCGGCATGGAAAACAGCAGCGTCAGGGCAAAAATCATTACCGATGCGCCCATGCCTTCGCCAAGCTGCCCCAAAATTCCCCAAACCTGCGAAAAATCAATACCAATCATATAGAATCCCACCCTAACCTTTCTTCTGCCTGTGTTCTCTCTGCCCGGCTCTGAAACGCAGAAAAGGCGGCGGAAACATATGGTTTCCGCCGTCCTGGCGTTATCGTTCCGCCGCCTGTATCATCAGATTATTTGCCTAAGCAAACCATCTGGTCAAGGTTATAATCTGTGTAATTTGCAACGATTTCGTCAAATGTACCATCAGCAAGCATTTCGTCCAGTGTTTCCTGCACCTGGTCACGCAGTTCTGTATTGCCCTGCTTGAAGCCGATTGCATACTGTTCTGTGGAAAGCGGCTCTTCCAGCATACGGAATTTGTCGCCTCTGGACTGCAGCTGATACTGCGCTACACCAATGTCAACCGCAATTGCGTCATCAACGCCAGCTTCCAGATTCATGAATGCGGAATTATAATCCGCAATCTGTTCCAGTGTCGCAAAGGAAGCTGTCAGCTCCGCATTATCCTCAGATTCCAACGCGGAAAGCGCAGAGGAATCCGCCTGCGTTACAACAACCTTGCCCGCAAGGTCAGCCGCTGTCTGGATATCGGAATCCGCCAGAACGACAAAAACAATGCTGTTGTCTACATAAGGCTCGGAGAATGTATAAGAATCCTCACGTCCTGTCATGGTGAAGCCGTTCCAGATACAGTCGATGGAGCCGCTGTTCAGTTCCATATCTTTTGTGTTCCAGTCGATAGGCTGTTTCACAAGTTCCCAGCCGCGGCGGTCACAAACCTCCTGCGCCAAGTCAATATCAAAGCCTACATAATCGCCGGCGTCTGTGCGGTAGCCATAAGGAGGGTATTCCGCGTCAAAGCCGATTGTAAATGTCGTGCGTTCTGCACTGTCTGTAGGAGTTTCCGCATTATCCTGCGCGGGCTGTTCTCCGCCGCCGCAGCCTGCCAGCATCGTTACGCTCATTGCCATTGTTAAAAATAAAGCCAGATATTTTTTCATTTTTCCGTCCCCTTTTCTTTCTTTGATTTTTGTCATTGGGAGGTACGTCCTCCCTTTATCCTTCATTATGATATCACACTAATACGCTAAAGTAAAGCCAACTTTCCCCTGTATTTCGCGCTGTTTTTTGTACAAAAAGCACAAGAACGCTTTTTCGTTTCCCCGCATATGGAACTGCCACTTCCTAATGAAAGGAATCTTCTGCCGCGCTTGCGTTTTTCCGGAAAAAGATGGTATACTATCAGCAAAGAAGATAGAAACAAGGATAAGGAGAACAGCTATGAAGATTTTAGCCGATACTCATACCCATACCATTGCCAGCGGACACGCATACAGCACAGTGGACGAAAATGCACGCTGGGCAGCAGAACAGGGGCTGCGCCTTCTTGCGCTGACCGACCACGCGCCCGCCATGCAGAATACAACCTGCCACGCTTATTTTGCCAACCTGAATGTCATTCCGCAGGAATTGCGCGGCGTGCGGATACTGCGCGGCGTGGAGCTGAATATTCTGGATTATAACGGTACTGTCGATTTAGACGAAAAAACGCTTTCCCGCCTGGATATTGCCATCGCCAGCCTGCATACTCCCTGCATCGCACCGGGCAGCAGGAAGGAAAATACCCGCGCGTACTGCATGGCAATGGAAAACCCCTATATAGACATTTTAGGGCACCCGGGCGACCCGCGGTATGATGTGGACTATGCGGAAGTATTCCGCGTTGCAGACGAAACAGGGACGCTTCTGGAAATCAATAACGCCTCCTTAGTACCGGGCGGTTTCCGCGACGGCAGTGGAGAAAACATCGAAAAGCTCCTGCGGTTCTGCATGGAAAAAGGGCGGCACATATTGCTGGGCAGCGATGCACATTTTTATACCGGAATCGGCGACGTTTCCTATGCTGTTGCACTGCTGGAAAAAATCGGTTTTCCCGAGGAACTTGTATTGAATACACGTCCGGAAGAAATACAAAAGCATTTGAAACACAGATAATTTCCCGAAAAAAGCGGAAATCCCTTTACTTCAACACTTTAGTATGTTAACATATGATCAGAAGCAAAGGGAAAAGGTGGCGGTTCGTATGAATAAAAAAATCAGGAGCGACTTGACGGATAAGCTGTTTCGGGCTATCCTCAGCATGGAAACCATTGACGAGTGCTATTTGCTGTTCGAAGATTTATGCACAGTCAACGAAATACAGGCCATCGCGCAGCGTATGGAGGTTGCCGCCATGCTGGACGCGAAGTGTACTTATGTGGAAATTGCAGAAAAAACAGGTGCGTCTACAGCAACCATCAGCCGCGTCAACCGCTGTCTGCATTATGGCACAGATGGGTACAAGCTGGCGATTGAGCGCGTAAAGGCACAGCAGGAACAGAAGAATACGGAAACCGGAGAAAGGTGACTCACCGCAGACGAAATAGCCGTATAACGGCTTGCGTGGATTTGCCGCTAGGGAACCTCTGCCCTCTTTTTTGGGGAAAAACAGAAGCTCCCTAGTATTTTTTTGCGTAAATAAAAGACATGCAGGACCTTAAAAGACCCCAAACTTTATTTCGGATTCATTGAAATACAAGGCTTCAACTGAATAAAATGCGGTTGAAAACGCCGAGGCAGGGGAATATGGCAGAGTCCCAAGGTCTTAAAAAATATTAAAGAAGCGACAAGAACAGGAGTAGAAAACATGATAGGATTTGAACAACTGAACGATATGCAGCAAAAGGCTGTTTTGCAGACAGAGGGTCCTGTGCTGATACTGGCAGGCGCGGGCAGCGGAAAAACCGGTGCGCTGACCGTCCGTATTGCGCATTTACTGGAAACTGGTGTAAAGCCCTGGAATATTCTGGCTATTACATTCACAAACAAAGCTGCCCGCGAAATGCGTGAACGCGTTGACGCACTTACAGGGCATGGTGCGGCAGATGTATGGATCAGCACGTTCCATTCAGCCTGTGTACGGATACTGCGTCGTGAAATACATCATCTGGATTATGACAATCAGTTCTCCATTTACGACACCGATGATCAGGAAAAAGTCATGCGCGAAGCCTTCAAACGCCTGAATTTCAGCACAACGGATAAATCCTTTTCCGTAAAAAGCGCGCTTGCCGCTATCAGCCGTTTGAAAGAGGAACTTGTCAGCTGGGAGGATTACGCTAAAACCGTTGACACAGACGATCTGCGCGCGTCCCGCGTAGCCAAGACCTATCGCATCTATCAGCAGCTCTTGAAGGAAAACAACGCGCTGGATTTTGACGACCTGATCTATAAAACTGTCCTGCTGTTCCGCAGCTGCCCTGACGTGCTGGACAAATATCAGGAGCGTTTCCGCTATATTATGGTAGACGAGTATCAGGATACAAATACCAGCCAGTATGAACTGGTACGGCTTCTGGCAGCAAAATACCAGAATCTCTGCGTTGTGGGGGACGATGACCAGAGCATTTACGGCTGGCGCGGTGCGAACATCAGCAATATCCTTGATTTTGAAAAGGATTTTCCCGGCGCAGTCGTAATCAAGCTGGAACAGAATTACCGTTCCACCAAAAAAATTCTGGAAGCTGCAAACACCGTTATCCACAACAATCAGACCCGCAAGGACAAAACGCTCTGGACTGAGAATGACAGCGGCAGCATTCTGCATATCTATAAAGCAGACAACGAATATGACGAATGTCGTTTTGTGGCAGAAAAAATACAGGAAATGACAGCGCAGGGCAAAACGCGGAACCAGTTTGCTGTGCTTTACCGCACGAATAACCAGTCCCGCGCGGTAGAGGACCAGCTTGTCAAGCGCGGTATCCCCTACCGGCTGTTCGGCGGCGTGCGTTTTTACGAGCGGAAGGAAATCAGGGATATCCTTTCTTACCTGAAAGTGCTCGCAAACCCTTCGGACACCATTGCTCTGCGGCGCATTATCAATGTCCCACGCAGAGGTATCGGAGAAACCTCTCTGGACAAAGTGGCAGCGTTCGCGGAACGGAATGGTTATTCTCTTTATGAAGCATTGGAACATCTTGACGAAATCACAGAGCTGAAAACACGCGCAGCAAAATTCCGCGAATTTTATAATCTGTTTGAAAGCCTGCGAACTGATGCAGACGGGCTGAAGGTCGGTGAACTGATTGACGCAGTTGTAAAGCGGACAGGATATTTGCAGCTTTTGCTGGACGAAGGGACAGACGAAGCCATCAGCCGTATCCAGAACATCGACGAATTTGTGAATAAGGCAGTGGAATACGACAAAACTAACCCCGAGCAGGAAGACGCACTGGCGGGCTTTCTGGAGGAGGTTGCACTCGTTGCGGATATCGACAGCTACGAAGAAGGCGAGGAAGCAGTTGCCCTGATGACGCTGCACAGCGCGAAGGGGCTGGAATTTCCCTATGTGTTTATCATCGGCATGGAAGAAGGCATTTTCCCCGGCTACCGCGCGGTCATGTACGGCGGAGAAAAGGAAATTGAAGAAGAACGCCGCCTTTGCTATGTTGGCATCACCCGCGCAAAGGAAGAACTTTTCCTGACCCACGCAAAAAACCGTATGCAGCACGGCATTACGCAGTATAATCCCCCTTCCCGCTTTTTGAAGGAAATCCCTGCCGATCTGGTCGATATGCCGACAAGGCAGGTTTCCGAAATGGCGAAAAAATACGAAATGCGCAACAGCATGCGCCTGACCCCTGCCCCCGGGCGGAATAAAACCATCGCGCCGACAGCTGTTTTTGCCGCGCAGAAAACCATGCCCGCACCCAAGGATTTCACCCCCGATTACCAGCCGGGCGACAAAGTGCGCGCACCGAAATACGGCGTAGGGACTGTGGTTTCCATACAGCCCGGCGGTGCGGATTACGAGGTCGAGATTTCCTTTGGCGCGAAGGGGACAAAAAAATTCATGGCAAGGCTTTCCAAACTCATTAAGGTAAGCGAATAAGCCAAGGAGTGAATAAAATGGCAGATATGGAGCGAATGAAAGAACTGACGGAGCGGCTGAACGCCGCCGCAAGAGCCTATTATCAGGAAGACAGGGAAATTTTGTCCAATCAGGAATATGACAGACTGTATGACGAACTGGCTGCTTTAGAAAAACGGACAGGAACGATTCTTGCCAACAGCCCCACGCAGAAAGTCGGTTATACCGTACTGAGCAGCCTGAAAAAAGTGCAGCACGAAAGCCCGATTCTTTCACTGGATAAAACCAAGGAAACGGGTAAACTAGAGAGCTTTCTGGACGATAAAACGGGAATACTTTCCTGGAAACTGGACGGACTGACTATCGTGCTGAAATACCTTGGCGGTGTATTGGAACAGGCCGTTACACGCGGCAACGGCGAAGTCGGCGAGGACGTAACCCACAACGCCCGCGTATTCCAGAATATCCCGCTTACAATTCCCTTTTCCGGCGAGCTTGTTCTGCGCGGAGAAGGCGTGATTCCATACAGTGAGTTCCGCCGTATCAATGATGCGCTGGACGATGATGAAAAATATAAAAATCCACGTAACCTTTGCAGCGGAACAGTGCGTCAACTTAACAGTAAAATCGCCGCAGGACGAAAGGTACATTTTTATGCATTTACGCTTGTCAGCGCGGAAGGCAGGACGCTTTCCGACAGCAAAGCAGAAAATATGGCCTGGCTGAAAGATCTTGGCTTTGAGGGAGTCGAACAGAAACTGGTGACAGCCGGAACTGTCGCGGAGGCTGTGGAATGGTTTCGGGAACGCATCACAGGAAATGATATTGCGTCCGATGGTCTTGTGCTGACGTTTGACAGCATTTCTTACAGCGAAAGTCTGGGACGTACCTCTAAGTTTCCGAAGGATTCCATTGCATTCAAATGGGCAGACGAAATGGCAGAAACTACACTGCGCGAAATACAATGGAACACCTCCCGCACAGGGCTGATGAACCCCGTTGCAGTGTTTGACCCTGTAGAACTGGAAGGTTCTACGGTAAGCCGCGCCAGCGTGCATAACGTCAGCATTTTGAAGGAATTGAAGCT